>JANLTA010000689.1:0-11275 GCA_031362705.1 Gemmataceae bacterium
CTTCATGGTCGTCTCGCACACCGGCTTGCATACGGTGCAAGTGCGGGTTTCGCAGTGCGTGTCGTAGACCTTGCGGCACGTCGTGTAGTGGCATTCGCGCATCTCGGTGTGGCACACCGGTTTGCAGATGGTCTTTTGGACCGTACGGTACTCGACTTCGCGGCACGTCTTGTAGCACGTGCGGTTTTCGGTGCGATACTCGGTGCGGCACACCGGTTTCATCACCGTTTCCTGGACGGTCTGGTAGGTCGTGTGGAATCGTTTCTCAGTGACGTTGTCCCAGACGAGCCGGTAACTAGTCCGGCAGCCGGCCGATGAGGCCGCGAAGTTCGTCTGTGCGTCGCAGCAGGGCTGCGGACAACAACCGTACTGAGTGGCACCGCAATTAGCGGCCGAAGCGGAACCGGCGGCCCAGACCAGGCCGACGACCGCAGCGACCAGCGGCACCCCCAAGCGCATCCTCATGAGCAAAGCCTCCTAAAAACGGCCAACGCGGAACCAGTCCGGGCCTTATTACGGGCGGGAGCGGGTCACAACGGGGCCAAACCCGGGTGTCGAGACGGGCACCCGCCAAACCGACCCAAACCAATCCCCGTGGTCGTCAGACCAATTAACGAGGGGTAGGGCTACACGCTATCGCCCGTCTGCGGTCAGGTATCGGCAGGACTTTACCTTCGCTATCACGCGCCGACCCCCTGCGGACCTATCCGCAAGCGAAAAGTCGTGGGGTCACACCGACGGCAACGGCCGAGCGGATCGGTCCGGTTGTATAGGCGTGCGCGACGACGTATTCATGAGATGGTCGCGCCGGCGACAGCCGCGGAGCAGTACTTGAGGAGTTCTTGACATGCTTGCCGGAATCATGAACGGGGCGTCATTACGAACCGAATCGTTGATGGCGAGCGACACGACTGACCATCGCATTCTTCAGCATTGCTGCGAAACAATTCGAGGTGAGCACGCCGTCAAGCGTCTACCAGCTGATGTTTGTTCCGGCCGGTGCAGTAACAAGACAATTGGGCCAGTTATTCCACAACTCGTTTTAGAATAATGAGTTATAGTAATGAGAAAAAATCGTTTCATTCCATTTAATTCTTCTGGAGAGGGCACCCCCTCCCGCCTGGAATAAACGTTGGGTGGAATTCCGCCTCACCGGTGGTTTCGTTGCAAAGCTGCATCCTTCCGACGTGCGCGGCTTATTCGTAAACCGATAACATGCCTGGCGCTGGCCATTCGCGACCGTGAAGGGGAGGGCGGATTCGGATGACGACGACGGAGCGAGTTCCGCTCGCACACCACTTCGAGACGCCGGAGCAGCAGCACGCGGCAGCACTGCTCGGAATGTGGATGTTCCTCATCACCGAGGTGCTTCTATTCGGCGGTGTGTTCTTGGGGTATGTGATCTATCGTGTCAACATGCATGAGGAGTTTGTCCAGGCAAGCGAGCACCTTGGGCAATCGGTGCTTGGGCTTGAACACGTCCCATTCCTGGGTGGCTTGAACACAATCGTCTTACTCGGTTCCAGCTTCACGATGGCATTGGCGGTGCGGGCGGCCCAAACCGGGAACATTACGGGTTTGGTTCGCAATCTTGGCCTGACGATGATCCTTGGTGCCGCGTTTCTGGGCGTAAAGGCCTACGAATACACACACGATTGGCATCTGGGCCTGATACCCGGCATCAAGTTTGATCACACGGCATGGGTTGGGTCCAGCGTCAATTCGCGGCACGTGGAGTTGTTCTTCGTCTTCTACTTCGTTCTTACAGGATTGCACGCCATCCACATGGTCATCGGCATGGGAATCCTGGCATTCTTGTGGGTGAAGTCCCGGCGCGGTCGATTCTCAGCAGCATATTACACACCTATCGAGATTGCCGGGCTGTATTGGCACTTCGTGGACGTCGTATGGATCTTCCTGTTTCCGCTCTTGTACCTCATCCGCCATTAGGAGCCGCCGTGGACGCACAGCCGCACATCACGCCGATTCGGACCTACACCATGGTGTTCGCAATACTCATCGCACTGACGCTGTTGACGGTGTCAACGGCGCTATCCGATATGGGCGTCTGGCACACGCCGATCGCGATGGGCATCGCCGTGACCAAGGCGATTCTCGTGTTTCTGTTCTTCATGCACCTGTTGCACAGCCCGAAGCTTATCTGGTTAGTCGCCGGCGGCACGCTGGTGTGGCTAGGCATTATGTTTGCATTGACGCTTGCGGATTACTGGAGCCGGGGAATTGTGGGGAAGTACCAATAAGAACGGTTCTACGCAGCGTCGCTAGCCGCGCAGTCGCGCTGCCGCTTCTTCGGGCGATACCGGATTGATAAACATGCCCGCGCCCAATTCGAAGCCGGCGATTCCGGTGATACGCGGCAGCAACTCGAAGTGCCAGTGAAAATCGTCGCCTGTCCACGGCGCGGCATGAAGGACGAGGTTGTACGCCGGCTGATCAAGCACGACATCGACGCGATTCAACAGCCAGTGCAGTTCAACGGAGAGCTTATCGACATCGTCAAACGTCAATTCATGGCGGCGTGGCAATAGCCAGGTCTCGTAAGGGAAGCGACCGGCGAACGCGGTGACGATTGCGAATTGATCCGAGAGTCGGACAAGCCGTGATGCATCGGCGATTTCACGTTCGATGAGTATGCAGAAGGGGCAGGAATTCGCTTTCATTGCGGCAACTTCGGCCGCAATTGCGGGCGGCAGATTTGGCAGGAACAACAGTTGCGAATGGGAATGGCTCAAAGAGGCACCGGCGGCTGGGCCGTGGTTTTTGAACCACTGCGCGTACGCCCAGCGGTCTTCGTCGCGTCGGGCCAACATTCGATCACGCACCACACCCAGTACGTCTGCTAATTGTTCAACTGAAAGTGCGGCAAGTGATGACTCGTGCTGCGCACACTCCACGATGATTTCGTGTTCACCGCTGTCATCACGCACGGCAGGGTAGCGATTTGGTACGGCACGGACGCGCCAGCCCAGGCCGTTCTCAAGGGATCCATCATTTCGAAGTGCGAGCAGTTCCGGCGGCGTGCGGTCTTCTCGGCCTTCGCAAAATGGACACTCGGTGGCATCATCAGAAATGGCTGTGCGCGTCAGCATCGCACCCGCGCGGGCGGCCCGTTCCGGCGCGATCAGCACCGGTCGCCCAGTGATCGGGTCATGGCGGATCTCCGGCTTCATGCGCCCACGATGGTTCGATAAAGCCGCAGGTATTCGCCGGCCGAACGGTCCCACGACCAATCCTGGTTCATCCCGGTGAGCATGAGTTGCGTCCAAACCTCCGGACGGTGACGGTAGCAGTGCAGGGCACGTTCCACCGCGCCGAGAAATGCCTGGCCTGTGTATGGGCCGAACTTGAAGCCTGTGGCGACACCGGCTCGCAGGGTATCCTCATTGCAATCGGCGATGGTATCCGTGAGACCGCCGACTGCGCGGACAACTGGAATTGTGCCGTAGCGGAGTGAATAAAGCTGATTAAGTCCCGAGGGTTCATACTTACTCGGCATAAGAAACATATCGGAACCGGCTTCGACAAGATGCGCTAGCGCATCGGAAAAGCCAAAGTACACGCCGACACGTTCCGGATACAAGTCCCTCATACGCTGCAACCAATGCTGATAATGCGGGTCGCCGTCACCCAAGACGACAAGTTGCACATCGCGACGGATCATTTGTTCGCCGGCGTCTAGCAACAACTCAATGCCCTTTTGCTCCGCGAGGCGTGCGACAATACCGAGCAGTGGCACGGTACGCCACTCGGGCAAACCAAAGTGCCGTTGCAACGCGGCCTTGTCTTGCGGCTTATTCTGAAACACAGATGTTGTGTCATAACGGACGGGAATATGTGCATCAATGGCCGGATCCCAGGCGTCATAATCAACGCCATTGACGATGCCGGCCAAGCGATGCCTTCGCGCGATCAGCGTTGATTCCAAACCGCAACCGAATGCGGACGTCTGAATCTCCTCGGCGTAGCGCGGGCTGACCGTGCTGATGAAATCGGAATAGACGATACCCGCCTTGAGAAAGCTTAGGCCGCCATAAAACTCGAGCTTGTCGTGCGTGAACAACCACGTACCAAAGCCGGTGAGCGGCAACGCCGACGCGGCGAATTGGCCCTGATACGCGATGTTGTGAATCGTCATCAATGTGCGAATGCGCGCGTGTTCGGCAGACGCATGGCCATACCATTCGCGGAGGTACGCCGGGACCAAGCCTGTCTGCCAATCGTTCGCATGGATGAGGTCGGGCCAGAAGTCTAAACCGCCGAGCATCTCCAGCAAAGCACGCTGAAAGAAGATGAAGCGTTCAGCATTGTCGGGATAGTCGCGTTTGGTGCCGTCGGCCGCCATCTGATAGATGCCGTGGCCAGCGACGGGATCGTCGCGCTCGAAAAAGTGCGCGTTCTCGATGAAGTAGATCGGCACGCTGGAGTTGGGCAGCTTCGACCACCACACGCGACCCTGGTGTATAATGTTGCCAATCTGAATATTGACATGGACATCGGTGGGTTCGCAGCGGCCGGTTTCCTTCGCACATCTATACAGTGGCATGACGACGCGGATATCGATGCCGCGTTTCGCCAGCGCCACGGGCAGCGACCCCGCCACGTCGGCGAGGCCGCCAGTCTTGGCGAAGCCCACGGCTTCGGACGCGGCTAACAGTACGCGCAACGGTCGAACCGTCATTTCGAAATAACTCCGCTATAAAAACGACTTGTCCGATTCTACTGGCATAACGACCCTGCTGCGAGGGTGCCTTAGTGCAAACCACTCTGATCGCCGCTGCTTGCGGCCGGGCGACCGACAGACTACAAACCACCATACCCGCACGAATCGCAAACTCGGAGCAATGCCACGATGAGCACAGCATCAGCCGCCCAAGTCCGCTCGGCCATTGACGCCGGGCATGGCATTCTGCGGTTGGCCCCAACGTGGGTGCCACGTTCGTTCCTGATGCCGGGCCGACGTATTAAGCTCGCCCCGCAAGATACCTATGCCTACGGTGCCCATCGCGGCGGCATTGACGAACGCTGGTTCGCCTCGACCACGCCATGCGCCAATGAGAATCGTACACCCGATGAGGGCCTGAGCTACATCGTCGTCAATGGCAAGAAAGCGTTCACTCTGTTCGATGCGATTGCGCTGCAGGGCCAGGCGTTTCTCGGCGCGACGATGTGGAACAAGTACAAGCGCTGGCCCGTTTACTCAAAGTACTTCGACAACCTTGGGCCAATCCCGCATCACATGCACCAAAATGACGAACAGGCGAAACTTGTCGGCCAGCAAGGCAAGCCGGAATCGTATTACTTTCCGCCGCAACTCAACAACATCGGCAACAACTTTCCATACACGTTCTTCGGCTTGGAACCTGGGACCACGAAAGACGACATTGTTCGCTGCCTCGACCGCTGGAACGAGGGCGACAACGGCATTCTCAATTACTCGAAGGCCTATCGCCTCCAACCGGGCACTAGTTGGTTGGTGCCGCCCTGTGTGTTGCACGCCCCGGGTTCGTTTGTAACTTACGAGCCGCAATGGGGATCGGACGTGTTCGGAATGTACCAATCACTGGTCGAAGGCCGGCCGGTGCCGCGCTCGTTGCTGACCAAGGACTTCCCCGTCGAGAAGCATAACGACAATCGCTATATCGTCGAAGCGCTGGATTGGGACGCCAACGTAAATCCGAGTTTCAAAGACACGCACTATCTGGAACCTCTCGAAGCAAATCGAGGCGATGGCTGGGTCGACCGGTGGGTGGTGTATGGCAAAATCAACGGGCAAGAGTTGTTCAGCGCGAAGGAGTTGACCATCGATCCGGGCGGGACCGCGACCATTAAAGATGCCGGCGCATTTGGATTGAACACAACGCAGGGTTGCGGCTCCATCGCCGGCCAACCGCTGCAAACCCCCGCGATGATCCGTTTTGGGGAATTGACGAGTGACGAGTACTTTGTGACGGCGGAAGCGGCGTCAGCTGGGGTCACGATTAAGAATACGGGAACGGAACCGCTGGTAACGCTTCGATATTTTGGCCCTGATGTACACGGCGCAAATATGCCTGTCCGCAATAATTCACGTAAACAGTAACGGAGATCTTGAATGCCGAATAATTTCCCCAAACTCCATAACGCCCTTTGGCCCGGCGTCGTCGGCAAAGGCTCGCCCGGCGCGGAGCCGATCATCGAGCTAGATACAATGCTCGATTTGACGGCGAATGCCAGCGTCAATGACGTTCGCTTTGATGGCGTCGATCTGTTTCTCTCCGCGCCGCATGTCGATATCGACTCTACCGATGACGACTTGAAGCGGCTTGCCGATAAGGTGTGGGCGAAGAATCTCGTCATTGGGTCGCTGGTCGCACCCGTTTGGCCACCCACCGGTGGCGGGTCGGCAATGGGCAACGATTCCGATCGAAAACAGTTTGTCGAACAAGTCCGCAAAGGTTGCCTGATTGCCAAGCGTCTACGTGAAATCGGCGTGCGGCCCCACGGCGTTGTCCGCATCGACTCGGCGTGTTCGCCGGGTGATTGGCTCGCGGACCCAGAGGCCAATCAAAAGAAAATCGCAGCCACCTTTCGACAGGCTTGCGATGTCGCGGCGGATCATGGCGAGCGTCTGGCAGCCGAGGGCGAAATCTGCTGGGGCGGCATGCACTCGTGGAAGCGCATGGTGCAGTTGCTGGAACTGACGGATCGGCCCGGCACACTCGGTTTTCAAGCCGACATGGCTCATACACTGCTGTACACGATGGGATACAACGCTCCGGAGGATCGCATCCTACCGAAGGAGTTTGCTTGGAATGATGCCAAGATATTTGACGCGGCATTGGCGATGTTGACAGCGTCGCTAAGGCCGTGGACCATCGACTTTCATGTCGCACAAAACGATGCCACTGTGAAAGGCTCTGGCACGCACGACAAAACCGGGCGACATTGTTTGCCGAACGACCCAAATGGCAAGCTCGACATCGCGAGGCACGCCGGTTTCTGGTTGCGTGACGGCTACGGTAATATCAAACGCCGAGTCAAACACATCTGCTGGGATGGCTGCATGTTCCCGAATGATGTGATGATGAAACCTGAGACGTGGAATAGTATCCTTGCCACGATGATCGCCGTTCGTGAAGCACACGGGTGGAGTGAATAAGAATGAAAACGGCACTGTTAGCCGCGGCAATGATAACAGCCGCGGCGTCCGGAGATGATTTGCCGGCGAAGCTCGAAGAACTCGCTAAGGCGCATGAAGGCAACGTGGCTGCCGTCGTGCAGAAACTCGGCGAAACGGTGATATTTGCACGTGATGCCGACGTGCCGATGCCGACGGCAAGCCTCATCAAGTTCCCCGTGATGGTCGAAGCATACTTTCAGTTTCATGAAGGCAAAGTCAAGCGCTGCGATCTCGTCATGTTGCAAAAGGATGACATGGTACCGGGTGCCGGCGTGCTGACCCCACACTTCAGCCCCGGTGCGACGATGTCCTTGCGTGACGCGATTCGACTCATGATCGCGTATAGCGACAACACGGCAACGAATTTGGTTCTCGACCATATCGGCATTCGTCCCGTCAACGATCGCATGGTGCGTCTTGGGTTGATTGAAACCAAGATCAATTCCAAGGTGTACAAGCGGAGTTCCAGTTCAGTTGATCTGACGCGGAGCGAAAAGTTCGGATTGGGTTCGACGACGCCAAACGAAATGTTGAAACTGCTCATCATGTTGCACGACAACAGGTTGATCAGTCCCAACGTTTGCAAGGAAATGACGGAACACATGTTGAAGTGCGAGGATCTCGACAAGTTCCCGCGCTTTGTGCCCGGCACGACGCGGTTTGCCATGAAGACCGGGTCGGTGTCGGATGCGCGAACGATTGCCGGCTTGCTCTCCGTGCCGAAGGCTGGCACCGACGCCAAAAAACCCGACCATCATACTGTCGCGGTGTGCATTATGACGTCTAACAACAAAGACAAACGTTATGGTGCCGACAGTGCCGGCGATACGTTAATCGCCAAAATGCTCAAAGAGATTTACGACCATTTCAGCAAATGAGGGTTGTCGGCAATGACGAAGCCACTCAACATCGGCTTAATCGGCTACGGTTTCATGGGTCGGGCGCATTCCAATGCGTATCGGCAAGTGAATCAGTTTTTCGACGTGCCGTATCGGCCCGTCTTGAAAGCAGTGTGTGGGCGTGACGCCAGCAAGGTGAAAGCGTTTGCCAACCAGTGGAGCTACGAATCCGTCGAAAGTGACTGGCGGAAACTAGTTGAACGCACAGACATCGATGCAATCGATATCTGTACGCCCAACAATGTACACTGCGAAATCGCGCTGGCGGCCGCGACAGCGGGGAAGGCGATCCTCTGTGAAAAGCCGCTGTCGATGACGGGCACGGAAGGCCGGACAATGGTGGCTGCCGTTGAGAAGGCCGGCGTCCCCAATACCGTTTGGTACAACTATCGCCGAGTGCCGGCGGTGACATTCGCCAAGCAGCTCATCGATTCGGGCAAACTTGGAAAGATATTTCACTACCGTGCCAAGTTTCTGCAGGACTGGACGATTAGCCCGGAGTTGCCGCAGGGTGGGGCAGGTCTTTGGCGACTTGACGCGGCAGCGGCCGGCAGCGGCGTCACCGGCGACCTGCTTGCCCATTGCATCGACACAGCGCTTTGGCTCAATGGCCGTTTGGACTCGGTCAGCGCGATGACGGAGACGTTTGTCAAAGAACGCCAACACAATCTCACGGGAAAGGTCGAGCCGGTGGGTATTGATGACGCATGCGCTTTTCTCGCTCGATTCGCCAATGGCAGCCTGGCAACGTTTGAATCCACACGCTATGCCCGTGGTCACAAGGCTCTTTACACCCTGGAGGTCAACGGCGAACATGCCTCGCTAGCTTGGGATTTGCACGACTTGCATCGACTCAGTTGGTTCGATCACCGCGATGAAGGCCCGCTGCGCGGTTGGCGCAGCATTCATGTAACCGACGGCGACCATCCGTATATGGGCAAGTGGTGGGTGCCAGGTTTGCAGATCGGCTACGAACATACCTTTACGCATCACGTCGCCGACTTTCTTGAGAATCTCGCGAAGAATCAGCCAACGTCGCCCACCTTCCGCGAAGCGCTGGCTACGCAAGACGTTTGCGATGCCGTGCTGCAGTCGGCGAAGGATGGACGATGGACCGCCGTGGCGAAATAGAGGTTAATAGTCGCTGCACGATTTCAGCGTTCATATACTCTCTACACAATTCGCCATTTCGGAGTCCTCACATGCGCCGCTGCCTCATCGCTGCTGTCGTCCTTGCTTCGTTCGCGACGCCAAGTTTCGCGGACGTCAAGCTGCATCCGCTGTTTGCGGATCGCGGCGTGTTGCAGCGCGGCCGGGCGATACCTGTATGGGGTACGGCCGACGCCGGGAGCAACGTTTCAATCGTGTTTCGCCAAGCAAAGGTCGCGACTAAGGCAGACGAATCCGGTCGATGGAAAGTTGAGCTTCCCGCTCAAACGGCTGGTGGACCTGACGATCTCATCGTGAAGTCCGGCGATACCACAATCACCATCAAAGACGTTCTTGTCGGCGAAGTCTGGATCTGTTCGGGTCAATCGAACATGGGTTGGAGCATGCGCCAAAGTGCGGATGCGGAAACGAATATTGCCGCAGCGAGTCATCCCAACCTGCGATTGTTCGTGGTACCACTCAAAGCCGAAGAGACACCGCAGACGAGCGTGGTCGGCAGTTGGCGCGAATGCACGCCGGACGTAGCCGCGAACTTCTCTGCCGTTGCCTACTTCTTCGGCCGCGATTTGCACAAACATCTCAATGTCCCTGTAGGCCTCATTCAGACGGCTTGGGGTGGGACACCGGCCCAAGCCTGGACGAGTGATGAAGCATTGAGCGCGGAACCCAGTTTGAAACACTACAGCGAGACGATGAGGGAGCGTGTTGCGAGCTACGATCCAGCAAAAGCGAAAGAAGCCTATGATGTTGCCATGGAAAAACATAAGGAGGCGACAGCCAAGGCGAAGGAAGATGACAAGCCGCCGCCGCCGGCTCCTCGACTCGCGGGCGATCCACGTCGAAACCAAAACAGTCCGAGTACGCTGTACAACGCGATGATTGCGCCGCTAATTCCTTATGGCGTGGCCGGCGCAATTTGGTATCAGGGCGAATCCAATGGCTCCCGAGGCTACGAATACCGCACGCTCTTCACCACGATGATTAAGGATTGGCGCGCGCGCTGGGGTCAGGGCGACTTCCCATTCCTCTGCGTACAACTTGCGCCATTCAATAACGGAAACACAGAAGGGCCGCAATGGGCGGAGTTGCGCGAAGCTCAGTACCTGGCGACCAAGACACTGCCCAAGGTTGGCATGGCCGTCATCACCGATGTTGGTGAAAAGGACGATATTCACCCGCCGCAAAAGGAACCGGTTGGCCATCGACTGGCGTTGCTGGCTCAGCGCATCGCCTATGGTGAGAACCTCGTCGCCGATGGTCCGACTTACAGGTCGATGAAGGTTGAGGGCAATCGCATTGTCTTGAACTTCGATTCCGTCGGCACGGGACTGGAAGCGAAAGGCGGGGAGCTGACGGGCTTCACCATCTGCGGCAGTGACAACAACTTCGTGCCGGCCCAGGCGGAGATTCGTGGCGACACGGTGGTCGTGCGCTGTGATTCAGTCGATGCCCCGGTCGCGGTTCGGTATGGCTGGAAAAACTACTGTGTTGTGAATTTATTCAACAAGAATGGCTTGCCCGCCACACCGTTCCGCACTGACGATCTTCCGTTGATTTCGGGGCCGAAACAATAGTGGAACTGTCATGTGCCTGGTGGGTCGAATTACGGAAAACCCACCAGGCATTTCAATTATTGTCAGAAACTACCGTGGTGTCTGAACCACTGCTTCCATCTTGGCGTCGAAGAACGATTCGCGAATCATTTCTCCGGCTCGCACGATGACACGACGGCTTTCGCTAATGGGTTTGCCATCCCGGGTCGCTTCCACTCGCACGGTGTAGTAGTACGCCTGGCCGGGGACCAATACCGGAGTGCTGAACTGGCGAGTTGCCGAGTGACCCTTGATCGGTTGTTCTTCGACAAAGAGATTGGCACCCGCTGGCAGATCGAAGATCAGTTTTGCCGCGCCGCCAATGGGTTTCGCTTCCGGGGGTGCCTTAGGGTCAGGCAGTTTCTCGCCGGGAGCAACCATCGGATTGCCGCTCGGATGGTAGGGGACTTGCGGTCCGTACCAGATCGGTTGCC
>JANLTA010000719.1:0-2520 GCA_031362705.1 Gemmataceae bacterium
GTTTTCCAGGCGTTGATGACGGCTTCCAGTTTTTCCTTGGCCTGCTTCTCTTTGTCGCGCATGGCCGCCGCGCCTTCGAAGTCCTGCCCTTTGATGGCGCGTTCCTTGCGGGTCTTGATTTCGTCGATCTCCGCCTCCATCGTTTTCACTTCTGGTGGCCGCGTCATTGAGCCGATGCGCGCCCGCGAACCGGCTTCGTCCATGAGGTCGATGCCTTTGTCGGGCAAATACCGGTCGGTGATGTAACGGTCGGAGAGCTTGACCGAAGCCTCGATGGCTTTGTCGGTAAATTCCGCTTTGTGATGTTCCTCGTACTTCGGACGCAGGCCTTTCAAAATCAGGATGGCCTCCTCGATGGAAGGGGCTTCCACCTTCACGCTTTGGAAGCGCCGTTCCAGCGCGGCATCTTTCTCGATGTATTTGCGGTACTCGGTGAGCGTGGTCGCGCCGATGCACTGCATCTCGCCGCGACTCAACGCGGGCTTGATGATGTTTGAGGCGTCCATCGTGCCTTCCGCCGAACCGGCACCGACGATGGTGTGCAGTTCGTCGATGAACAGAATAATATTCTTGGCGCGGCGGATTTCATCCATGACCGCCTTGATGCGCTCCTCGAACTGGCCGCGATATTTCGTGCCGGCGACCATGAGCGCGAGATCCAGAGTGATGACCCGTTTTTCACGCAGTAAATCAGGCACGTTGCCGTGGGCAATTTCCTGCGCGAGGCCTTCAACGATGGCGGTTTTGCCGACGCCAGCCTCGCCGAGGAGCACCGGATTATTCTTGGTGCGACGACAAAGTATTTGGATGACCCGCTCAATTTCGTTCTTGCGGCCAATGACCGGGTCCATCTCACCCTTGCGGGCGATCTCCGTGAGGTCGCGGCCAAACGCCTTCAGCGCGGGAGTTTTCACTTCGCCCTTTTTCTCCGGCGGCTTCTCCACGCCTTCGCCGGCGGCTTGTTCTTCCTGCGCGGTGAAGTTTGGATCCAACTCCTTCAATATTTCCTGACGCGTTTGCTCAATATCGACATCCAGATTCTTGAGCACGCGGGCGGCCACGCCATCGCCTTCCCGGAGCAGACCCAACAGGATGTGCTCGGTGCCGACGTAGGTGTGATTCAGCGCCTTGGCTTCCTTTTGCGCCAGCGCAAGAACCTTTTTCACCCGGGGCGTGTAAGGGATATTGCCGATCATTTTCTGATCGGGACCGGTACCAACTTCCTTCTCGACGGCGAGTCGGACCGTGTCGAGATCCAAACCGAGCTTTTGCAGGACGTTGACGGCCACGCCCTGGCCCAATTTGATCAGGCCCAGCAAAATGTGCTCAGTGCCGACGAAATTGTGATTGAAACGGTCGGCTTCCTTCCGCGCCAAAGCCAGCACCTGTTGGGCGCGTGGCGTGAAATTGCTCATGGCTTCATCGCTCATAATTCAAAGTCCTCTGGTTTGTTGGGTTTGTCCACTTCAGTCCCCCGCTAATGCCCCAGTTCTTAAAGTTGGACGCGAACCTGCCGCCAAACTTCACACTACACTTTCTGTTTACAAAGCAAATCGTGTTCCGTGCAAGTAGTTTAGTCGGAGTTGCAGGAAAATCCACTGAAAGTTTTTGGTGCGTCCTCGACCGATAGGAAGAAATTTCCCCCATCGGGTTGGCGACTTTGGTTTGAAGGCTGACCGACGCGAAAGCTCCAAAGATTTAGCCCGCGGATTTAGCAGGCTTGTTGCCCGCTGAACCAGGCAATGCGGTTACCGGTCGGCTGACGTTGTGCAAGCGCTCGCGAACCATGTCCGCCCGGAGGAGATCCCGTTCTTCGGCGGAGAGTTTTTCCGAATGCAATTTCTGCAAATGTGCCGGCTGTGTCAGAATGAACAATTCGTCCGGTAAAGAACGGTCAACCCCGGGAAACAATCCCAAATCAATGCCCAAGCGCAGCAACGAAAGCAGGTTCATGGTTTCCTTGGAGGAAACACTGTGGGCGTTGGCGAGGATGCCGTAGGCGCGCCCGATGTGGTTAAAGACCATTTTAGGTTTCTTCTCCAACAGCGTGGCGCGGGAGTTTTCCTCGTGCTCGATGATTTGCAACAGGACTTTTTCCAGCCGTTCCACGATGGCGGTTTCCGTTTCGCCGAGGGTCATTTGGTTGGAAACCTGGAAAACGTTGCCCAATGCCTCCGTGCCTTCGCCATAAAGTCCGCGCACGGCCAGGCCGAGTTTGTTGACGGATTGAATAATTTGATTGACCTGCTCGGCCAAAACCAACCCCGGCAGGTGCAGCATGGCGCTGACGCGAATGCCCGTGCCAAGATTGGTGGGACAAGCGGTCAAATAACCCAGTTCCGGGCTGAAAGCGTAATCGAGGCTTTTTTCCAAGGCTGAATCGATCTGGTCAACAGCCTGCCAGGCTTGTTTGGTTTGCAACCCCGGGCGCAAAGCCTGCATGCGAAGATGGTCCTCCTCGTTGATCATCACGCAGAGCGACTCGTCCCGATTCAAAACCAGTCCGCTGCCGGCAGTTTT
>JANLTA010000759.1:0-1871 GCA_031362705.1 Gemmataceae bacterium
CGCGCATCGTAGGCAAAGAACTGGTCACGAATGCCATTGGTCACAATGCGACCGCTTGCGTCCTGAATCATGTTCCAAACAATAATGTGCGGTCCGCCCCCCGGGCCGGCTGCGGTGACCAGTGAATCCGGCGTCTGGTAGGCACCGTCGAAATTCCCGGTAGCGACGTGAACTCCACCGCGGAAACCTGTATTGAACGGGAAGAACTGTTGCGAAATTGTCTCTGTCTTACCATCGCTCCTTGGTGCCGCCGGTCCACCAAGTGGCGATGGTGCTGAGCCACCAAGTGCGTCCTGAATATCGACGCGAATGGAAACGCCGGGTAACCCGCCAGGGCCGGCACCGGACGCCACATACCCGGCTGGTACTTCGCGGCGTTCCAGCGACATCAATCGCGGCATCGCGCGAGGCGGATTACGATGGGGTTGTTGTTTGCCAGTGCGAAGCCAATGGAACATTTTCGGCAGTGGCATGGTGGTCGTCCTGTTAAGGATGGTGGGCGCGCGAATCCGGCGAACTTATTCTCAAACTTACACGCTGGTAAGAGTTACCGTCAAGAAGTTTCAAGGCTAGATCCAATTTACTGGATGGTACCGTTAACCTCCGCTGCGCTGCTTTCCGGATCGGTATCCTCATTGGGCGAGGATTCTATCGCACAACCGGCGTGTTCCGGTTTCATATCCAAGCAACGGGCAACTGGAAAGCCACATACGGAACGTGCCCAATCGGCACAACTTGCGCCGCTTGGAGCGGCTCACAGTGCCTGCGACTGGCCACTGTCATTACTATAGTGTTCATATGAACAATGCCAGTATTGTTGTCCGGGGTGCTCGCGAACACAACTTGCGCGGGGTCAATCTTGAATTACCCCGCTACAAACTGATCGTTTTCACCGGCGTCAGCGGCTCCGGCAAAAGTTCGTTTGCCTTCGATACACTCTATGCCGAGGGGCAGCGGAGATATATTGAGTCGCTCTCCAGTTATGCCCGACAGTTCCTCGGCCAATTGCCGAAGCCCGACGTTGACTACATCAGCGGCCTTTCGCCTGCCATCAGCATTCAGCAGAAAACCGCCGGCCGTAATCCCAGATCCACCGTCGGCACGATTACCGAAATCTACGACTTTTTGCGCGTGCTATATGCCCGCGTAGGACTAGGTCATTGTCCCGAATGTGGTCGGCCAATTGCAGCTCAAACCCGCGATCAGATCATCTCGCGCATCCTAGCACTGCAGCCGGCCACCAAATTCCTGGTATTGGCACCCATCGTTCGTGGCCAGAAAGGCGAGTTCAAAGATCTGTTTGCCGACATGCTCAAACGCGGCTATGTCCGCGCTCGTGTGGATGGTGCCATTACGCGGCTCGACGCCGACTTGAATCTCGACAAACGCATCAAGCACGACATCGCCATCGTGATAGATCGCCTTACCAATGAACCCAAGGCGAGGACACGCATCGCCGAAGCCGTTGAACAGGCGTTGGGTCTGACTAAAGGCTCGGTCATTATCGCGGTCGAATCTGATGCCGCGCCGCGATCGGCCGCACAACAGGGAACAGCCAACGAACAAGGGACGACAAACGATATTCTCCTCTCCGCCCACTACGCCTGCACGCATTGCAATAAGTCATTTGAAGAGCCGACGCCTCAGTTGTTTAGTTTCAACAGCCCCCATGGCATGTGTCTGGAATGCGACGGTTTAGGCGCCAAGTTCACCTTCGATTCAAGCCTACTCATTCCTGACGAGAACAAGAGCTTTTACGACGGTGCCGTGATGCTCGTCGGTTCTTTCAAGGCGATGGGTCGTTGGCGACGTCATACCTACGAAGGCATTGCCAAGACACTCGACATTGACCTGAAGAAGCCGTGGAAAAA
>JANLTA010000788.1:0-3515 GCA_031362705.1 Gemmataceae bacterium
GACCAGGCACAATGTTGACACGCTGTGGCTCACCGCCGGCTTGTTCAATGCAATTGTCGATCGCGATGTGAGTATCCTCCGCAACGTCAAGCAGTTGTTGACCGGCGGCGAAGCAATGTCGTTGGCTCATGCCCGGCGAGCGCTGGCCGCATTGCCAGAAACAACAATCATCAACGGCTACGGACCCACAGAGACGACGACATTCGCTACCACGTACCAGTTGCCGCGTGAGCTGCCCGATGATTGCACCAGCGTTCCCATCGGTCGGCCCATCGGCAACACGACTCTGGCAGTCCTGGATCCACACGGCCGCCCCGTACCGGTCGGCGTACCCGGCGAGTTGCACATCGGCGGCCCCGGCGTCGCCCGCGGTTATCTGCATCGGCCGGAATTTACCGCTCTCGTTTTCCTGCCGTCGCCAGTGTCCGAAATTCACGGCACACTGTATCGCACCGGTGACCGCGTGCGCTGGCGGCCTGATGGTTTGCTCGAATACCTTGGCCGTGTCGATCAGCAAGTCAAGATTCGCGGCCATCGTATCGAACCCGGTGAAACCGAGTTTGTCCTTGCCGCTCACCCGGCCGTGGCTCAATGTACCGTCGTCGTTTGCGGGACCGGCAGCGATGCTAGCCTCGTCGGCTATGTCGTGCCGCGCGGCGGCATTCGCCACGACCCGGCTATGCTGCGCGAACATCTGGCCAAGCAACTGCCGCCCTACATGGTCCCCACCGCCATCGTGTTTCTCGATGCGCTGCCACTCAATGCCAATGGCAAACTGGATCGAGCGGCGTTGCCAAGCCCAACGCCTGATGAACATAACACACATCGTCACGAACGCATCGCCCCGCGCACCGATGCCGAGCATGACTTGCGCAAGGTCTGGGCTGATGTGCTCGGCCAACCCGACCTCGGCATCACCGATGACTTCTTCGATCTCGGCGGCCATTCCCTCAAAGCTATCGAGTTGATCTCAGCGGTTCGCGATCGGCTCGGCCACGCGATTCCGCTCGGCACCTTATATGGTGCCCCGACCGTCGAGCGCCTGGCCGCCGTCATCCAAAATCGCCTGGAAGCCGGGTCGGATCGCTCGCTGGTTCCCCTGCAGGAGACAGGTCATCGCCCACCACTCTTCATGATCGCCGGCGTCGGCGGCCATGTGTTCGCCTTCCACAAGTTCGCCAGGCTGCTCGGCAGCGATCAACCATGTTACGGCGTCAAAGCCATCGGCGTGGATGGCACACGCGCCCCGTCCGAACGCATCGAAGACATCGCTAGGGAATACGTCCGCGAAATGATTGACGTGTGCCCCGCCGGCCCAATCGCGTTGTCGGGGTATTCCATCGGCGCCATCATCGCCTTCGAAGTCGCACTGCAACTTCGCGCTCTTGGCCGAGATGTGCCGCTGCTCGTGGCGTTCGACGCTGCCGCACCGGGTTACCTCAATTACTCCATCCCGAAGCGGATCAAACTCCACTTCCAGAATCTGTTCCTGCGCGGCGGCGGCTGGTCGTATGTTCGACAGCGCTTCGCCAACTTGCGCGAGAAACTCAATTGGGCAACCGGCCACGGCCATCGCAACGCCCCGACTGTGCCTGGCCTGACCATGTATGCCCAGGACTCGATCACTCAGGTCTGGGTCGCCCTGCACAAGGCCTACAAGGAATACAAACCCGCCCGCCAGTTTGACGGCGCGACTGTGGTGCTTCGGGCCGACATCGTTGATGATTGGGACAAGTTTGTCAGTTCCGACCCGCAACTTGGCTGGGCCAAATGGACCATCGGCCCCGTCCACGCCCATACGCTGCCGATTCGCCACCTCGACATGTTCCATGAACCCGCCATCTTCGACGTCGCAAGAATCGTCGGATCCGCGATGGCACGACTAACGACGCGATAAGCTGCCGGGGCACGACGTTTCTACCGGCTTGATCCAAATGCATAAACATGTTTTGCCGTGCGCAGCAGCAACTGCCCGCCGACGATGGCCGGTGTGCCGCCAACTTCTTCTTGTAAGTCATGTCGGCCGACCCGCTGAAACTTGTCGCCCGCACGAATGATGGAAACCACGCCCGGCTGCGAAATGCAATAGACGTGCGTACCATCTGTGACCGGCGATGCATAATAGGAACCGCTCGCGCCAAGTCGCTCTTCGTAAAGAACCTTGCCCGTGTTGGCCTCAAAACAAGTCAGCAAGCCGCCATTACGCACGGCATAAACTTTGTTGTCGTGTACCAGCAGCGTCGGCACCTCCGGCACCCCGCGATGCGACTGCCATATGACATCGGCCGCACCGAGTTTGCCACTGCCACCGAGCTTCATGGCAACCAATGCCGGCTTCATCGCCTTGGCCCAATTCTCGGCCACTTCCTTGAACAACTTGTCCCATTCCTCGCGGTCGAGTGCCCCGTCGCGGCTGGCGTCAGCTCGCGGGAAAAACCACTGCTTCAACGAAAAGTCGCCCTCGTGATCGGCACGATGCCGCGTCATCACCGCGAAGTCTTCGGGTATCTCCGCTCGTTGCAGTTTGCCGTCCTTGTTTGCGTCCCATTGCTCAATGGCCTTGTCAAACGTTGGTGGATCAACGCGGTCCACGTCGCCCGCCAGGCCAGTGTTGTTGACGAAAAGCATATCGCCGGCAACGACCGGACTGGCCGTAGCCACGACCGGCAAGTCGTCCATCCACCACATCGCCTTTCCCGTCTTGGCATCCAATGCCGACACTCGATTACCCGTCGCGATGATCACAAGATCACCGGTCGGACCCGGACAAGCGAGCGGAGTTGCGTGATTGCGCGACCGGAGGCCCGCCAAGCTCGGCGATCGCCAAACAACTTCGCCAGTTTTGCAATCGACGGCGATGAACTCGGACTTCGCTCCACCCGCTTTGGACCCAAACAGCGATGGCCCCGATTGCGTCCGATTGAGAATCACAAGATTGCCGACGAGCGCGGGCGACGCACCCGTTCCGAACATGAGATCGGACATCGGCAGACGCAACTCCCAGGCCTTCTTGCCGTCCAGCCCATAGGCGATCAGGCCGTAGCAACCGAAATCGACATACACACGCTGACCATCGCACAGCGGAGTCGCCGTCGCCTGGCTACTGGTCTTGTGAACGTTCTCGAACTGCTCGGCCACGACGGCCTCACGCCATTGCACCGTACCGTCGCGACGATGCAGGCAGATCGTTTCCAATGATTTGGTCTCGGGGTTGCAACTTGTCAGGAAGATCTGCTCGCCCCAAACACACGGCGACGACAATCCCATCGGCACCGCCGACTTCCAAAGTTCGCTCTTGCTCAAATCCGTCGGTGCCGCTTTGCCATCGACAGCAATCCCACGGCTGCCCGGCCCACGAAACTGCGGCCAGGCATCCACCGCCGGTTCACCTGCGAAAATGCTCGCACATAAAAATGGCATCAGCAATGTGCCAACACAATGACGAGTCATGGCAAAGACCTTCACATTCCGCGATGGTGCAACGCCGATATGATAGCCAAAACTTGCCGGACATG
>JANLTA010000792.1:0-3452 GCA_031362705.1 Gemmataceae bacterium
AACTGGCGGTCAACATGTCAGACAGAAGCCCTGACATGATTGCAGGCCGCAACATGTCGTCAAGCCGGTCTAGTCCTTTCTCTTCGAGTAATTGATTGACATAGAAAAAGAAGTCGTAAACGTCTTGCATGGCCATCTGAAAATCATCGAAACGCAGATTGTAGGGCAGTTTGAGTTTTGCGTTAAAGCAGTTCTGCTCGACCTGTTTCCTAGCTACTGGCACGATTGACGCCTCGGACTTATTTCAAAATATCAAAGTGTCTCTATACAGGATACCGTTGTCAAGGCACCCCAGAGAAGATAACTCGAACTTGCCGACCTAGTGCGACGCATATGCACGAGCGACCATATCACTGACAGAGGAGGCGAAGGCCAGGCGGTGTTGGATGCGCGGGCGGCGTTTCCGGATTCGAGCCTGGCCGACTTGTACGACCCGCTGACGATGCCGCCGAAGTTGGCGAAGGCTCATGCAGAATTGGACCGGGCGGTGGATGCGTGTTATCGAGCGAAGGCATTTGATTCGGATCGCGAGCGGGTGGAGTATTTGTTTGCGCTGTACGAGAAGCTGACCGCGCCGCTGACGGCGGGGTTGAAGGAGGCGGGGTGGGGGCGGAAGAAGGCGAAGAAATAAATGCCGAAAACACGTCGTGCTTACGCATCGACGCTCGCCGTAAACGCCAAGCCGTTTCGCACCGCGGCCAAGAAGCAATACGTCTTCCGCTATCGCTGGCTGATCGCGATGTTGCCAATCGCTTTGCTGCCGGTGATGCTAATTGGTTTGCCACAGGGGCTGCCGTCATGGCGAGCGTCGAAGCGTATGCTCGACGTGGAGTCTGCCGCGCCCGAGATATCGAAAACACGTCGAAAACCAACGTCGGGCTTACGCCCCGACGCTCGCCGAAAACCAACGTCGAGCTTACGCTTGACGTTCGCATGGGAATCGCACGTCGCAGCCGGTTACGCGGTTCGGTGTGCCACTAGGTATCCCATTAAACACACAAGCCCTGAACCGGCGACACAATGTGCCGCAAGTCCAGGGCCATAATAATTGACAAGCGAATCTTGCCTTAACCTTCAGAGCGTCTCACTACTTGTCGCGCTCACGACGTTCGATGCGTCGTTCGACGGTTCGTGGCGTGATGCCGTAGTACTTGTAGGTTTGTGTCCGATACGTTGGTTCGTAGAAGTTCGGATAGCTCTGTACGGTGAAGGTCGGGATTTCGCGGAACCGCTCTTGGGTGATGTTCACCTGAGCAACGCGATTATCAAAATTGAACTTAGCGGCCTGCCATGGCATGGCAACCAATTTCCCTTCGTTGAGCACGACAAGGTATTCAATGTAGCCTTCGTCGTTGAACACGATGTCATCGACGGTGCCGATTGCAATTTCACCTTGAATGTGAACCTTGGAGCCTAGGACCGACTTTGCGCGACGTGCCGCCGGCTGAGCCGGTTGTGTCGTCGTGCTACGAACATCACGACCGTCAACCACTGCGGGCCGTTCAGCCGGTGTTGGTCGTTCCGCCGGTGCTGGCGTCTGTAGGGCGTAGCCCTGCGAAGCAGCGAGACAGAACAGTGCGGTTGAGCCTAACCAGCAAGCGCGTTTTGAGAGCATGAGTTTTCTCCAGTTGGATGCACACAGTAATTCCATGTCGCCACTCGGCGACGCGAAACTGCAGCCCGCCTCCGGTCGCACTTCTCATGCCGGTTCAAACGCCGATAGTTTGAAATGCACAAAAACAACGCGGCCATCAAGGGATGCGATTACTTTTCGATCCTATTGCCTAACGGCATTTTCCTGCGCCTTTTTCTAAATGCGCGAAACGTCATTTACCACAACTTCGGTTTCAACAATTCTCAATCGGAAATGTTGACAGAATACCCCTATTTGCCGCAAATCGCGTAGTTTCGGCACATTGTTTGCAAATGATCATGCATCATGGTCCACACATGTAGCGGACTTTCAAAGCAGCGGCGATGAATGGCAGCAACCTCTGGTGACGACTTACACGCGGGCACGGGACACTTGGAAACTCGCAATCCACTGCGTACTATTTTTCGGCAGCCCAATGCCGGATCGTCGGCATTTTGATGCCGGAATTAGGGAATTACCGCCCACGTGATATCGAAAGGCAAGGAGCGCCGTGGGGTCGCTGCGTTTCGACTCGAAATGCTGTCGAACCAGAGCCTAGTTGGAAAGCGAACAGTATCGCCTCAACAATTTCAAGGAAGCTGCATCATGGCAAGCATTAGCATTTGGAAATGGCGTAACGGCAAATCAACCTCGGAGACTCGCTCGCTATTGCGAGTGACGCGGATGGACGAACGCATCACACCCTCGGTGAATTCCTCACCAATCTTTGCCGTCGGCTCCGGCAGGGGAATGGATGCGACGGTCAAGGTCTACGACAGTTCGGGCACACTGTTGAGCACTTTCTTGCCTTACCCTCTGCCAGGCGGCACGTTTTTTGGCGGTGGCGTCGATGTTGCGATTGGCGACATCAACGGCGATACGGTGCCGGACGTCATCACCGGAGCCGGTTCGGGCGGCGGTCCTCACGTTAAAGTATTCAACGGTGTGGACATCGCGGCGGGCAGTCCCAACCCGGCAGAAATTCGGAGTTTCTATGCCTATGCGCCTCTTTTCACCGGGGGCGTTAATGTCGCCGGCGGGGATGTGAACGGGGATAACCTGATTGACATCCTCACCGGTGCCGGTCCCAGTGGCGGACCACACGCCAAGGCATTTGGTAATGGAAACCAAAACAATCTTCTCATGAGCTTTTATGCCTATGAAGAGACGTTTCGTGGCGGCGTCCGCGTCGCGGCCGGCGATATCGGCGGCGATGGCACCAGTGACGAGTTTGTTACCGGCGCCGGCGAGGGCGGCGGACCAAAGATTGGCGTCTACGACTATGTCCCCAATGCCAATCCAAGTTTGACTCATCAGAAGTTCGCCGAGTTCTTCGCCTACGACTCCACTTTGCGAGGCGGTGTCAGTGTGGCCAGTGGTTACACGACGAATAACCGAGACGCGAGCAATAACCTGTACGCGGACATTGTGGCGGGTTCCGGCGTCGGCTCCAGTCCGGAGGTCAAGACCTTCCGTCTTCTGGACGCAATGTACGATGCGCTCGGCAACCCCTCGAACTTCCAGTTTTTCAATGCCGGGAACCTGGTTCCTTATGCCTCGACGTTTACCGGTGGGGTCCACGTGGGCATACTCCGCAACGGGGGGCTGGATGACTTCCTAGTCGCGCCCGGAGCGGGCATGGCACCCGACCAACGCATCTACAACCAGGAGACCGACGTAATGGACTTGGAAACCTACACACCGACGCAGCGGTTCCAACAGTTCCCGTTCGCCAAGAGCTTCACGGCGGGCATCGAAGTGAGTTGAGTCAATCGTTGAAGTCCCGCGAAACGGCCCGAACAATTTCGGGCCGATTTTT
>JANLTA010000809.1:0-5322 GCA_031362705.1 Gemmataceae bacterium
CTTCTGCGGATGAGCCAGGATGATGCGCTCGGCCAACGGGTCGAACAGCCAAATCTACTGGCGCGAGTGATTGGCAACGTGGCCATTCTCGCCCCGCCGGGATAAACCCGGCGGCTCGTCATCATTCTTCGTGACGAAGTCACCGAAGACGAAGACGAGCGGCGGGGTTCATCCCCGCCGTCTTTACCGAGGGTTCATCCCCGCCGTCTTCCCCGAGTGTTCACCCCCGCCGAAGTACCTCGCCACACGACGAAACAATGCTCCAATCATGAAGCAACCTGGCCGTGATGGCTCGTGGTCAACGCGAAGCACGCCGGCGCCGAAGCCAAGCAAACGGAATCACGAGCGATTGCAACGCGCCAGAAGTTTGCAGTTTGCTTAATCGCGGGCATCATCCGAATGCGTACGGTCTGCTTCCGATGGCACGTCGCGCACATGGAGAACGGGCAGCCTGAGGTGCCACAGAATCGCAGCGATACGGAGCGTCGCCACCAGGGCCATGCCCAGCAGCGCTGCCGGCGTACGATCCAGCCCGCACTCTTGCACCACCAGATAAGCGACGCCTCCGACGATCGCTGCGGTTGCGTAAAGATCCGTCTGACGCAAAAGCAATGGGACTTCGGCACTCAGTACGTCGCGTAACACCCCACCCGCGGAACCGGTCATCGTCCCCATGACCACGACGATCACCCCCGGTAGTCTCAGTTCTTCCGCTACCTGAGCGCCGCCGATCGTGAAAAGTGCAAGCCCCATCGCGTCGGCGACAAGTAACGAAATCCCCGGCGGCTCCCGGAAGCGCACGTAGAGTACCGTCAATGCGGCGGCCGCGAGAATGACGTACAAGTAGGTTGGCTCCTTCACCCAAAAGACCGGGCGATTGAGCAGAACATCGCGCGTCGTGCCCCCGCCAACGGCTGTGACGGTGGCAATGACGGCAACTCCCAAAAGGTCGAATTGCTTGCGGCCGGCAGCAATGGCGCCGCTCACCGCAAACACGGCGACGCCAAGCAGATCGAGCAAATAAAGAACCATGCGTGTGGTAAACGAATCGGAGCATCCGACAGCAAGAGGTCTCTACCTCGCGGTCAACGCGGTGCACGCCGACGCCGAAGGCAAGCAAACGGGATCAACCTGATTGCGGCAATGGAACAACGATGAGCCGGTGGCCAATGACAGCTGTTGACATGGTCACGCATTACCTGGAAGCATAGGGCCAATGGTCTATGACTGCATGGTCAGGTTGATTACTTACCATCCGCCTTGTGTTGCCTGATCGAAAGTGCCAACTTGCTCAATGTGTCGTGGCGAACGGCCACGTCATCGATCCGTGACAACAAGAGGTACGCAACGAATAGCTCGTAGGTGGAAGCCAACCGGTCATGAAATTTCTGAAGGTTGCCATTAACCCCGGCGTAAATATCGAGAAAGACCTTGCCGATATAGCTGGTCAGTATGGTGCTAATCGCGCCGAGCACACCAATAATGTACTTACCTTCGCGGTCTTCACTGGGACGCGGTAGCGACAGGTAATACAAGGTCACGAAGGCGATGGCCGCCCCGATTGTGATGCAAAAGATCCCAAGACAGAAGACCCACTTGTTCTGGCCGAGGTTTTGGTTGTAGTACCTGCGCAATTGTAACTCTTGAATCCGCAGTAGCTTCTCCGCCCTGATCTCAAGATCACTTGCCTCAACTTGCAGAAGGTCAAGCTCGAATTCAACGTTCTGTAGCTGCTCGTACCATGCGCGACGGCGATTTGCTGCTAACGGACTAAAGCACAATAAAACTGCTCCCGCTGTCACCAAAGACAAAGGCGTGAAATATCCGCGCTGAGAAGTCTCGGGGGACAGTCGGATCGACCACAACCAGACCGAGCTGCCGAGGAATAACAGGAAGCCTATGCCGAGTAGCGAATAAAACCAATAGTTCGCGCCGCCCACTGACTTTTCAAGCTTTTGCTGTCGCTTTTTTAGGGTTTCCTTTTGACGGTCCGCACCGCGGTCACGCCTGCCGGCCACAGGGCAATCGCATCTAAATTGCCTTTACCGGAATTCCGCAGATGAAACCGCTTGCCGCGTCGCAAACAACAGGCAGCATTTTTTCTGGGGCGGTTGTTGACTTTTGTGTGCCATGCCTCGAACAATGCCGACCCCTTCAAAACGCGGCCAGGTTTCCTGCTGTCTTGCGTCCTTGCCCATCTTCCCTTTGCGAAAACCCCAGCGTTCACAGTGTTTTAGATGCGATTGCCCTGCTGCCGGCCAACGAATCATCTTCGCCGTGTTCGGGTGCAGTTCCGCTGCCCTGTTGGTGTGTCATGGCGATTTCTCAAATTGTCATGCAAATAAAGGGACGGACAGTGATATATGGGACCGTTTTGCCTGCGTCCATAATTTTGTAAGCCGGTCTCGAGCCGCTAGCTCGTGTTACCCCACAGTCGCTGTTTCTGGTACCATGCGTCCCGGCTTCGCTCGCGCATACCAGCCCCACACTGCCCGACCAAACAATGCTCCAATTATGAAGCAACCTGGCAGTGATGGATCGCGGTCAACGCGGTGCACGCAGACGCCGAAGGAAAGCAAACGGACTCAACCTGATTGCGGCGCTGGAACAACGATGAGCCGATTGCCAATGACAGCCGTTGAGATGCTCACGCCCAGCCGTGAGTATGCCACTACCTGGCGCGTTGGCATCTATGAACATATTATCTGTGCCGACGCCATCCTCCCAAAAACCGATATCGGCTCATGCAACCGCAATCCGACCAATTACATGGTCCAACATCGAAGAACTGCTCACAAGAGCCACTAAACAACGGCCGCGGCACGAACACATCGAAATCAGTGGCAGTCGCGGTACCAGATATCGCGCCTCCAAATCGGTTCCCGGCTCTCGGAGGTTCGGGGAGAAAAACTGTGGATCGGCCAGGAGCGTCGAACAATACTACTACTCGAGCGCGGTTCTGCAGATCAATCGTGAAAACACCGCCGGGACCGCTGACGGTTTGATTGAAGGGCGGAGAAATCAGGCGGCCGGTGTTATCAATCTCAAAGGCCTGAATTTGAATCCCTTGCAGTGGATTGCGATCAAGGTCTCTTGTAACGCCCTGAAGGCTGCCGGCGTAGACCGACCCACCAAGGATACACAGGATTACGAGACATATACTTGACTTTAACATCGATCTTCTCCTGTTCTTAGATACTGGTCTTGGGCTTGTAGCCATCTGGGTCGGACCTTGGGAAGGGCTGACTTTCCTTGGTCGAACTGTCTCTAATGTTCGTTTTGATCAACAGAATGAGCCTCTCGTGGCTCTCAGGTCGCCAAAGATTCATCCTGCCTGTAAGGAAGCGCGAACTGTCCTTTTCCAAAGCGACCTCACGATACGCATTTTGTCCAACCTGAGCTGATTCGTCGTAAAGTATCGCGATCCCTTGCCGAGGCTGAGCATTGCCTTCGAAGGACAATTTCAAGCTGCCTTCACGGTAGCCGAACTTAAACCAGGAGGATTGATGAATTGACGATTGAAGCAATATGATTGATTCGATTGATTCGTTTTGCCCAACTTGCAACTGTCCGTAAACGCGCAGCAATGCGTCCCGTGTCTCATCGTCTTTGACTAAACTGTTCAAGGTCTCTGCACAATTAGCCCTGTCAATTACTTTTGGAGTTTCCCATTTTATTGCGACGGGCGTCAGAGGATAACGGAACCGATCTACGATCCAGCCATATGCAGCACGACCGTACCCGCCTAAGAGCGGAGGCACGAACAACAAAGCTGTAACTAGGCAAACAATTGAAGCAAGGTTGAGAACTGCGAACCAACCTCCCAGCAAGGGTCGAAATCGACGGTCCCCAGATGACTTTGCCAATTCCTTGAGTAGATCAAGGGATTTCCCAGCTCTACCTAAGTCACCTTGCCAAGGCGAATGCACCATCTTAATTCTTCATCGCGGGGAATAAGGGCCCTAAGATCTTTTCCGCCAGGCTATACCCGTGGTCGAATAATAAGTTCCATTCCAGGTCGGAAAACGAGTCGAAATCAGTTCGAATCCCAGCCGCCTGATGTTGGACTTGTGTAGGAGGGGCGGGCGGAGAGTCAACAGTGTCCCAGATATTTATCATAAGAGTCCCCGCCGGAGCCTGTTGGACAAGTCGTTGTTCCGCCCAATACTGCGCAATCAAACTCGTTCGCAAAAGTGTCAATAGTTGCGTTCGCTTGTATGGGGTGTCGAAATCCCAATCAATCTGGCGACCCGCATTGCTGAGTATGAGAGTAGGCGATTCTTGGTCGGTGGAACTTTTTCCGCGCCACAATAATGCCGTCAGGCCAGTGTTTTCGAACACGCCACCATCTGTTAGGTAGTGACGAGTGGGCACACCGAAGTCTGTGGCCTTCATGGCGATCTTGTTGGCGGAGAATTCCACTGGAGGGAACAATACGGGGAAGGCGGATGAGGCGGCAACGGCGTTGGCAATCGGATAAGCGTCGCACCCAACCTTTTGTAATGGTTCGCCTTTCTGTCCGATACGTCCAAATCCCTCCGGAGAAAAAAAACACATATCTGTCGGTTGACTCAATGAAGTAGTGACAAACATTGGGAAAGGCGCATCCTGACTTTTCACCCGCTGTTTGAGGTCGTTTAGTGTCTTACCTTCAAATAGATACTCAGAATAAAAGCCGGCCAAGCGGTCAGTTAGGGTGTAGTCACGATTAAGCCGCAGTTTTCGAGACAGCCAGTACCACGGTATGCGACTTGTCAGCCGGTTTCGAATACCAGCTTGCGTCAGCTTTCTAATCGCCTCTTCGCGTCCTCGAAACAACTGTGCGTCGTTGTGTACATACCGGTCCCAGTTGAGTACAAGATCGGCTGCATTGATCGCTCCTCCTGATACCGCAGCCACTGCCTTAACGTCTTTTATGACGTTTCTATCCTTAAAAAATCGCAAGACACCCAAATGAAAAATTGTCGCTCGAAAACCTCCACCGGACAAGGCGAGATGTATATTGGCCATTTTTTCTGCCTACACGGGTTTTGTTTACTCATCGCGAAGTACGACCGATTTGTGCAAGGAGAACACAGAAATAACTACGGAGCTTTTTTTTGCCGGCCAGCCCTTGAAACATATTCATCCGTACACTATACTCTCCATACCACAGCGACCGCGTCCCGCTCGGGGCTAAGTCGCTGACGCCTCATTTCCATCCGCGTTTCAGGCGGCTTCTGCTGCCGGGTTGGGCCATCGCCATGACTGAAAGAACTGACATCGTTGACAAGAAAGTTGCTGGGTTGCCTCGCGGCGTTTTGCTGGCTGTTCAAAAGCGGG
>JANLTA010000826.1:0-1502 GCA_031362705.1 Gemmataceae bacterium
CGACTATCTGGAGACGGAATACGAACGGCTGGCGAAACAATACGACCATCGACCTGTCGGCCCATTCATCGTGGAAGCGTTTTCGACGCATGAGATGTTCCGTGGCCGGATCATTGCCGGGCCGGACTTGCACACGGTCCGCGCGACCACGGGCCGAGTGCTGGCCATGACAGCACCGAAAGCACAAGGCGTCAAGAAGCCGTTCAACTGGGCGCGGGTGCTACGTCACGAATTGACACACATCTTCAATCTGGATCAGTCCAACTATCTGGTGCCGCATTGGCTCACGGAAGGACTCGCCGTCGGTAACGAAACCACTGGGCGGCCTGCGGAGTGGTTGCGGATACTCGCCAGCCGTGCGGCAGCCAATGAGTTGTTGACGCTGGCGACCATCGATTCCAGGTTCACCCATCCGCGACTGCCGGAAGACAACACACTCGCGTACTGCCAGGCGCACTTGTTGATTGAATATCTCACTAAGACGCATGGGCCGGATGTATCCGTGAAATTGTTGCGCGCCTTTGCGGCTGGCAAGGACTCGGCGACGGCGATTCGTGAAGCGTGTGGTGTGGAAATAGCCGCTGTCGATGCTGGCTATGCGGCATTCGTCAAAGACTTCGTTGCCAAGTCGGGTGCCAAACCCGTTGACAAAGTCATCAGCCTCGCGCAACTCGAAGCGGCCGTTGCCAAGAATCCTGACGATGTGACTACCAACGCCCGACTTGCGGAACAGTATTATCGGCGCAAGCGTGCCCGTGAGGCCCGGGAATATTCCAATGCCGCTCTGGAGAAGGATCCAAAGTGTGGCCTGGCGCTCTACGTTCGCGCACAACTTTATCTGGATGCCGGCGATGAAGACAAAGGAATGGAAGTGTTGACGAACGCAACCGAAGGCGAGCAGCCACATCCGCTTTGCTTGCGTTCGCTCGGCAAAGCGCTCATGCATTCGGGCCAGGCCGAGCAGGCCGTCACGGCGTTTGAGCGGGGCATGAAGCTCGAACCGGCCGACCCGGAGTGGCGGGCAGATCTGGCCCGCGCCGCCAAACAAGCCGGCGATTTTGAGAAAGCCGCACGGGCGCAGGCCGTATACCTGGCAGTGGAATGCGACGACCTGGATGGCCGCCGCGAGTTGGCGAAGTTGCTCTTGGACCTCGACCGCCCGGCGGAAGCGGCGAAATACGCCAAGGAAGCGCTCGAAATCGACCCGACGGACGATGCGGCTCAGGACATGTTGCTGTTGGCGTTCGAGAAGGCAGGGAAGAAGGATGAGTTAGCCAAGTGGCGCGGGCTGTTGAAAAAGCCGGAGTACGCCACACCGCCGCCGCCCAAACCCTGACCGGCATCATATCCTGAATCGGAGGCGAGATGGCGTTGAGCTTGGCCGATGTGCAGCAGGATATTCGCGCGATCTATGGTCGCAAAGATGGCTCGCGCGGTATCGATGGCACCTTCATGTGGTTCATGGAGGAAGTCGGCGAGTTGAGCGCGGCCCTGCGGGGCGG
>JANLTA010000851.1:0-2146 GCA_031362705.1 Gemmataceae bacterium
GACTGGCGCAGTCCAAGACGCTGTCGCGTTCGCCTGGGGTTCATGGTGCCAATGCGCGTCCAAAGTTGGAGGTCGAAAAGCGCTTCATCACTTTTCCCTGACCCTCGTTTGTTCGTGCTTTCAAAACACTTTCCGTGATTCCGTGTGCGCCTCAATTTCCTGCCGCGTTCGCCAGACGGGCCGCAGTTCCTTCCGCGCAAACAACGGTAGTTGATCCGTCCGATGCGGCGATCCCGGTTGGGACGAATTGCCGTAACCGATCAAGGCCTTGGCGCGTACTGGATTGGAAAATTCAATCACCGCAACATAGGAATCGCCGATAACCATTTGCGACGGTCCTCTGTCTTTGCGGCCAAAATAAGCGGCGCGAAAAATTCCCAGATAACCCGGCCCGCCATTCGCCGGGAGATCAACCTTGTCAATGAGCAGGTGATTGACCTTGCCCCACGCGACATCGAGCGAACCGTAGTCGGCCTGGACTCTGTCGGCGGCGGTTTCCAAAGCGGCCACGGCCAGCGCCGGATCACCCAATCCGTCCGGAGTGTTCAGCGGCGACTTTTCGTGCCAAGGAATGGCAAAGCGGCCGGACCTGCCCGCGCGTTCGGTCAGTTCCCCGACAAACGCCTCGAACAGTATCGCCCCACGACTCTCCGCATCTGCGCAGCGATCCCAGGATTCCAGCACGGCCATCGCCTTTTTCGCTTTGTCGCTCCCATTCTTTCCAACGGCTAGAGCCAGGTCGTCCAGAATGCGGTCGGCCAACTCCATGCGGGTGGAATGTTTGTAGCGGATCATTTCATCAAACGAAATGCGCGGATCTTCCATCAACATCCGCGCCGAACGCTGGGCGCGAAGCCCCATGAACCGCGGCGCCATGTAAGCGGGAAATTTATCGGCGTCGAGTGCCGGAGGAAACGTGGTGGTCCAAGGCGGGTCATTCGCGTTTTGCAACCAGCCGCTCGGCGGGTCAACGACGCGCGGCAGTTCTTCGTAGGGATGGGTTTTGGTCCACAAAGTCGCCGAAGTATCTCCGGGCACGATGCCCTCCCAGTTGTAGTTCCCCTTGGGCCGGACGGGCGTGCGCCCGCCGAATAAATGCATAATGTGGCCGTCGCGGTCGGCATACATCACCGTGAACATGGGACTTTGCAAAGTTCTTTGCACCGCTTCAAACTCGGCGAGGCTTTTGGCCCGCCCCATGTCCCAATACTGCTTCAGGCCATAAGGTTGATCGAGGCCAACGACGCGCAGCGCCAGCGCCTTCCCTTTTTTTTCTTCCACCACCGGGCCGTGGATGGAGCGTCGCACGACCAGTTTTTCTTCGCGCAAGGTGCCGTCCGCTTGTTTCACTTTCAGCGTTTGCTCCTCGCGCTCGAACTTGCGGACGCCGCCATCCCAGCGATAGCCGCCGTCTGCCAAAGTCAGTTCGTAAAGATCCGCCCCGTCGTGCGTGTTCACGGTGTGCGTCCAACCCAGATAATCGTTGAAGGCGATGGTCAACAGCGGCACGCCAACCAAGGTGGCGCCGTAAATGTTCACGCCCGGGGCGATGAATTGTGCTTCATACTGAAGATAGAGATCCTCCCAGGGTAGATGCGGATTTGCTAACAGTAGCGCGTGACCGCTTTCCGAGTGTGACGGCGCAATCGCCCAGGCATTCGATCCTTTGGGTTGCCAGTCCTTCGCCTCGTCTTTGACTGATCCGGAATTAACGACAAAAATGAAGTGAGTGACCCGGTGTAAGTGAGCGATCATGTCAGCGGGCTTTACTGGCAGGACGATTTTGACATCGTCGCTGATTTGGTCGGGATGTTCCTTGACGTAATCGTTGATGCCGGCGGCGAAGGCGTTAAGGTAATTGCGGAATTCCGCCGATTGCGCCTGATACCATTCCTCAGCGCGATGTGGAATGCCCATCGTGCGGACCCACCGATCCGATTCGAGGTAATTCGTTCCCCAGTATTCGGCGGCGCGTCCGCGCGCCTGACCGTAAAGTCGAAGGATCAGATTACCGTGGCTCTGCGCCTGCGCCCAACCGAAGCCGTGAAAAAGCCCAACCGGACTCTTGCCGTAAATGTGTGGAATGCCCCAGGTGTCCCAAAGAATCTCATTGCGGGCGACCGGTTCGGAGGCGGGCGACAGGCTT
>JANLTA010000860.1:0-2070 GCA_031362705.1 Gemmataceae bacterium
CTTCCTCTCGCCGACACCGTACAACGGGCATAGCAACACACCTGATCGCTGGCCTGTCCCCAATTGAGCTGCGCTCCGCGCCGATGCGTTCGCGTCCTACGAGCGGTCGCGAGGAGGCGAATCGTGTGTTGCGCTGCGACCTCGTCGAGGGTGTTGTGATGAAGCCGTCGTATCTGCTTTCCCCGGTGCCGATCCGGTCGGCCCGGAGCACTTTTCTTGGCTGGGGAAGCGTCTGTTTTTGGTGTAATGGCGCGGCAATAATGCCTCGCATTCTGCAGACCTTGTGGCTGGGATGAGTGTTGCTGCCGTTGCCCGCGTTGCGACTTCGATCGCGGACGCGTCAGAAAAACACTGTGCGCGGATTCGGCTAACAACTGGATGCGAAATGATCAGTGAGCGCCGATTGATCGGTGGCAAGTGGTTGCCGACCACCTATGACGAAATCGTCTTAAAGGCCATGCGAATGACACACACGACACCTGTTTGCCACATTCATGCACCCATCTGACACAAATGCCTCCCTTCCGTAATCGTGCGGACCCAAAAGTAACAGTAGAGACTTTGACGGATCGAGATCGAATGGGCATTTGTTTTCACGAGATTGGCAGCGACCTCCTCTTGTGAGTTGTGTCGCTTCGCTCAACTCCAAACACAACTAACTAAAGACAAGACAAACTAAAAGCCCCACCTATGACTACCACAATTCACAAAGCTGCTGGCCTGCTGGCGATTGCCTGCGCGCTTGCACTCACCCCCAACTCCGCCAAGGCGGTTATCACCTACACCGATGGCGACTTGATCCTCGGTTTCCGGGCAACCGCCGGCACCGGCTCGGCCACGGACTATCTCGTTGACCTCGGCAATGCCGCCTCGATCATCAACTCAACGATTCCCATCACGTTCTCCCTCGGTGCGATCGGCACGGATCTGAACAGTATCTACTCCGGTGGATGGATCAATCGGGCCGACGTCCTCTGGAGCGTTTCCGGCGTTCAGAAATTCGCTGGCAATGGCTTCGGCGTGAACACGATGTTCGCGACCCGCTCGGACACGATTGTCGGACCGCTTGGCACGAACACGACCGTGCCATGGCTCCGGCCGAGTAGCTTCGCCGCCGGTGCGCCCGCGGGCAAGGTGCAGAGCCTCGGTTTGCAATACGGCCTTGGCACGACCGGAGGGCAAACAGAATCGACCAATGCTCCGGGTAAGGGTCTCATTCAGCCAACCAGCGAGTCCAATAGCTACCGCTTTTATCAGTTTGGCGGCGGCGGCAGCACCGCTACAACAGCCTACGGCTACTTCGCCGATTCGAATGGCATCGAAGGTAATTTTGGCCAAGGGACCGCTCTTGCCGTCCTTGATCTCTACACCGTCGCTCCCGGCAGTGGTCAATCGGCGTTTGTCGGAAATGTGACGATCAATGACAGCGCCTCGGTGACATTTACACCTACAGGCTTCGTGGTGCCCGAGCCGACTGCCGGAGTCGCCCTTGCGCTCGGTAGTGTCGTCGTCGCCTCGTTGCGCCGCCGCCGCAACAGCTAACACTCCCCCAAAAACCGCAAACCAACAAAACAGACAAGTTCAGTTCCTTAACTCATATCCAAATCAAAATGAAATCATCGAAAATTCTATCCACGGGCATCATGGCCCTCGCTGCAGTCGCGAGCGCCAATGCCGACACCGTCATTCACATCACCGGCTCGACAGCGTTCCGCGCCGGGACCACCGCCGCCATTAAAAGCGCTCTCGGAGGTAGCGCCGCCGTCAAAACGTCCTATGCCGGAACATCCGGTGGTGCCTCTGGGGCCACTTATTCGATCATTCAGGGCACTCCTGCAGGCGCGCTCGGGGCCGCGGCCGGCTTGACTACAGTGAAATGCACATGGACCGGCTCGACCGGCGGCATCAAATCCCTCGTGCAACTCATCGACATTACCGCGACCACTGCTCCGAACGGCTGGATGTCGGAAAGTAACCTGACGGGTGCCGCGGGTGCCGAGGTGGCTGTTGCCTCACCCTCGTACAGCCTCGATACCGCTCACCACCCCACTGAGAACCTGAAGCCCGACG
>JANLTA010000868.1:0-6750 GCA_031362705.1 Gemmataceae bacterium
GTCCTCCAGAGTTAGGTTGGTATTATGTGAACTGCACTATGGGCCGGCAGCATGACCTAATGTCAAACTTCACCATCCACACATTGTGAAAGCCGCCTCCCCTTCCCAACCTTTGTAACATCTGAGAAAGTAACCTTGACAGCCGGGGCCGGCTACGGCATGGTCCGACCCCACTCGGGGGAGTGAATCGCGCGACAGCAATTAGACTGGGCCTGGCCACTCATGGCCGCCCGGAGGATGACGCCATGACAGCGTTTGGCAAGATTTTGACGTTTCTCAACCTGGTCTTTGCGCTGTTGACCGCGGGCCTCATCGGCATGGTCTACCTGACGCGAACCAACTGGTATCAGGCTTACAATCAGGTGCAAAGCGCATCCCGCGCCGCCGACGCCAGCTACAAGCAGTTACTCCAAGCGGAGATGGACCAAGTCCGCGCTAAGGAACAACAGGTAAAGAAGGCCGAGGGTGAACGCGACGAGACGAAGAAGCAGTTGGACGCGGCCAAGGCGGATGTGGAGCAGGCCAAGGCACAGCTCGCGGCCACCCAGCGCACCGGCGATAAAGAATCGGAACTCATCACCAAGATGACCGCGGAAATCGAACGTCGGCGCAATGAAGTGAAGCAACTCAACGACACGCTGATGGCCCGCGAAACCCGTGTCCGCGATCTCGAACAACAATTGACCACAGTTCGCGATGAATCCGTCAGTTACAAGCTCAAATACGATTCGCTCACGGAACGCAACATTAACCTGATGACGCTGTATGAAGGTGCCAGTCGAGAAGTCGCCGCTTACAAGGCACGCGGTTTGGCGGTGCCAAGCGAAATCACAAAACGACCGCCGGTCGATCAAGTCCGCGGCACGATCAAAGCCATTGATGGCGGGTTGGCCACAATCAGCGTCGGCAGCGATTCGGGTGTCAACAAGGACAACATCCTTTACATCTATCGCACGTCGCCGAAGGCGGAATACCTGGGTGAACTGACCATCCTTTCGGTCACGCCGTTCGAAGCCGTTGGCCGGATCAAGACGACCTCGCGTCAGGCGGCCGTGAAGCCCGGCGACGAAGTCGCCAGCCAAATTACGATGAAGAAGTGACGTCGGCTCGCCACTACGAAATAGAGCAGGAGGACGAATCATGGCCCGCAAGAGCATCCGATCCGACGATGTCACCGTCAAGCCGCCAAGCGACGCCTACACGGGGCTGTTGGCGTTGTCGCTGATCGCCATGATCGCCAGTTGCGTGGTTCTGTATTTGGACTACGCCCAATACGGCAACACCAAAGCACCTGCGCCGGTGGTGCCGGCAGTTAGCAAACCGACGACGGTCGGAGCGCTGGCGGCACCGAATATTTTGGCCGCGATCGCAAGCGAGCCGCTACCGGTACCGGCATTGCCTTTGCCGTCAGCCATCGTGCCAGTGAATGTTGAAGTCCCGGCAACGGGACCGGAGTTGACGCCGCCGGAATAGCTCCTTCTCCCTTGAAGTGAGGGAAGGGAAATATGTTCGCCTCGTTGCTCACGCTTTTGATTTGCGCACAAGATCCGCTCATTGCCGATCAAACTTCCGTCGACCGTGGCCAGGTTCGCGTGGGGCCGCCGTTGACGCAGACATTTCGGCTCACGAATCATGGACAACAACCGCTGATCATCACCGGCGTCAACTCGACGTGCGGTTGTCTTGCACCGAAACTCGATCGTACATCGCTTGCTCCCAACGACAGCGCAACGCTGACGGTCGAAATCAACACGTTGAGCCAGCCTGCCGGGCCGGTGGCGTGGACCACTCGTGTCGGCTGGCGGACGGGATCCGCTTCCGGTGAGTTACCGTTGACGGTGAAAGCCATCTTGATCGCGGAGATTCGTGTCGAGCCGGCGGCAGTAGCGTTTCATGTGCGGCGCACCCGCTCCGTGGATTTGACGATTACCGACTCGCGTGCCAAGCCGTTTCGCATCTTGGCCACCGGTTCGACGCTGCCGCAAGTGACGACAGAGTTGCTGCCGAATAAAGACAAGTCAGTTCAGCGCATTCGTCTCACGGCCAGCGCCGACGGCCCATCCGGCGTCCAGTCGGCTATGGCGTGGTTCACGACCGATGACCCATTGTATCCGCAGATTCATGTCCCAGTGACACTGACTGTACCCGTCAAGACACGGGTGTCGGCATCGCCATCCGTACTGTTTCTCGAAGGATCATCGGGCCGAGTCTTGCTGCGCGACAGCGAAGGTCAACCCGTGCAGATTGATCGTGTTGAAGTCGAAGGACCGTTGACCGCGGCGGTCAACGGCACTGTCGTTACCGTATCCGCCGACAAGAAGAAATGGGCCGGCACACCGACCACGGGCAAGTTAATCGTCCATCTGTTGAAGCCAGTTGTTGAATCAGTTTCCGTTCTCGTTGATATTCGCTGACCTGTGCCGCATTCTCATTGTCGAGACGATTGTGGAGACAGGCTTCTCGCGTGTTTGGCGCTTTCGTCTCAATAAGGCCGGAGACCCGGTCAGCCGGAAAATGACGTAAGTTGTTGCAGCGCATGATACGTTGCACGACGCGGGCATTGATTCCAGCATTTGGAATTGATTCCACAGATGGGTGGCGCTGTGGGTGGAATCAATGAGAAAGAACGATTTAAGCGGTCAACAGGATGTCGGTTTGCAACGAAGTCAGGACACCAGTGGGAATCGTCGGCAGGTTGGAAACCTGCGGCCACAACAGCCGCCAATCCGTTGGCATCCGAATTGCAATTGCCTATTGATAACGTCGGAGGCAATGGCTTGCCGCAGATCTTCCATCCCAGCTTCAATACCGTTTCGAAGGTGAGCATCTTCGGCGCGGTGTTCATGATTGCCGGCGCGGGTGCGGCCATTGCGGCGTTTGTGCGCTCGGGTTATGTCACCAATGCCGGCATCATTCGTGATCAGCCGGTACCATTCAGTCACCAACAACATGTCAGCGCCCTCGGCATTGATTGCCGGTATTGCCACACCTCGGTGGAAACGTCGGCCTATGCCGGCATGCCGGCCACCAAGACGTGCATGAACTGCCATGAACAAATCTGGGTCGGCACCGAACTGCTGGCACCGGTGCGCGAGAGTTTCCAAAGCGGCAAGCCGATCGAATGGAATCGTGTCCACAAACTCGCAGACCACGTGTACTTCGACCACAGCGTCCACGTCGCCAAGGGAGTCGGCTGCACGACGTGCCACGGCCAGATCGACCAGATGCAACTCGTCCGCCAACACGGCTCGCTACTCATGGAATGGTGCCTGGATTGTCATCGCGCACCGGAGAAAAACGTCCGCCCGCGCGATCGCGTCTTCGACGTTGAGTGGAGACCAACTGCAGCCGAGCAGAAAACAATCGGCGAGAAGCTGAAACAAGAGTTCGACCTGAAGAGCATGATCCACTGCTCGACATGCCATCGGTAGTGGTGGGTTAGCCGCGACGCGAAGGTACTCCGCAGCGGAGCGCGAGCCTCGTGGAAAATGAAGAAAGGCAACGACTAAAATCGATGATCGGATTACCGCTAGTAACGGACGATGCCGTCGGGGGTAAGCCAATATTCTGGCGGTCACTGGATGAGCTGACTCCGGAGTTCCGAGCCGGAGTTGCACGCGAGTTTCCGGACCAAGCCGGTTTGCTTGATGACCCGGTGAGTCGCCGGCGCTTTCTCACATTGATGGGTGCCTCACTGGCCTTGGCAGGCGTGTCCGGGTGTGGCCGCAAGGTGCCCGACAAGATCATTCCACGCGTGCGACAACCCGAAGATACGATTCCCGGCAAAGCCAAGTACTACGCCACGGCGATGCCGCACCCCGGTGGCGCGGTCGGCCTGTTAGTTGAGAGCCACGAAGGCCGGCCGACCAAAATCGAAGGTAACCCGTTGCATCCCGCCAGCCTCGGCGCGGCAGGCATTTTTGAACAGGCTTCAATCCTCGGCCTCTACGACCCCGACCGGGCCAAGGTCATCAAACACAACGGCAACGTGATCGGCTGGGATGACGCTCTCTTGGGGATTGAGAAGGACTTAGCCGGTGTCATCGCGAAGAAAGGCGAAGGCTTCGCACTGCTGACTGGGCACATCAACTCGCCAACGTTGGCCGCGCAGATTCAAGAGTTATTGAAGCTGTTGCCGGAGGCGAAGTGGTACACGCATGAGCCGGGCGTAAGCACCGCGCAACAGGAAGCGTCCAAACGAGTATTCGGCCGCGCATACGACTTCGTTTACGAAATTGAGAAGGCCGATGTAATTGTCGCGGTGGATAGCGACTTTCTCGCCACCGGCCCCAACCATTTGCGTTACGCGCGGCAGTTTGCCAAACGGCGAAAACCCGAAGGCCGGATGAATCGCCTGTACGCCATTGAGTCGATGCCGACGCCGACAGGATTTGCGGCGGATCAACGATACGCAACAACATCGCAACAGATCGAGGGATTTCTTCGTCCGCTTGCAGTGTTGGATCCGGCCGAAAGCCGACACCACTTGTATGGCCGCGATCGGGACTTTTACGACTTTCACGACGCAGTAAACAAGGATTTCAATCGCATCGTCGGAAACTCAGTGATAGTTGCCGGTCCACTTTTGTCCCCAGCCGCTCATGAATATGTCCACGTCATCAATCAAAGAACAGATCTCATTGGCGCAACAATTTACGCCATTGCCCCCGTTGACGCTCGTTCAGATGCGGGTTTGCCTGAATTGTGCCAGGCCATTGACCGACGTGAAGTAGACATACTCGTGATCCTGTCGGCTAACCCAGCGTACGCGGCACCGCCGGAATTGCAGATGACGACGAGATTGGCATTGGTGCGCAATCGCGTCTGCTTGTCTGCGCATGACGACGAGACGTCATCATTGTGCCAATGGCAGGTGCCGGAAGCGCACTATTTGGAGAGTTGGAGCGACGCGCGGGCGGCCGATGGGACTGCGTGTATCATTCAGCCATTGATCGCGCCGTTGTATGACGGTCGGACCGCACATGAAGTTGTCGGCGCGCTGACGAGAATGGCGTCAACAGGCGACGCGGCGTCATCGGGTGGGCGCGAGATTGTTCGCGAGTACTGGCGAAAGTGGCATGGCGAAAACAACGTTGCCAAGTCGTTTGAGGAGTTTTGGCGGCAAGCAGTGCATGATGGTGTCGTTGAGGGCACGGCGGCCAAGCCGCAAGCGGTGAAGATACGAGATACCTGGACCGCGCCAAAGGTGCCCGCCCCGGCCGACATGATGGCATTGAGCTTGCGCCCGGATCCGACGGTTGGCGATGGCCGATTTGCCAACAACGCCTGGCTACAAGAGTTGCCCAAACCGCTGACAAAGCTCGTCTGGGACAATGCCGCGATTATCAGCCCGGCAACGGCGACGGAACTCGGCATCACACCGCATGAGGGGCCACATGGCGGCAGTCACGGCGAATTGGTCACCGAGTTGATTGAACTGACTTATCGCGGCAAACAACTGACCGCGCCAGCATATGTCTTGCCAGGTCATCCCGACCGCGCGGTAACGTTGCATCTTGGCTACGGACGGACCAAAGCAGGGCACGTCGGCAACGGTATTGGCGTGAGTGCATATGCATTTCAAAACATTGAAGCACCGTGGGGTGGCCCCGGCGTTACCCTCAAACGCACCGGCATCCCCTACACCCTGGCTTGCACTCAGTCTCAGCATGACATGATGCACCGCGATCTCGTGCGCTCAGCGACGGTTGCCGAGTTTGCCAAGAACCCGACGTGTGCACCGAAGCAACATCATCCGGCCGGTCATGGACACAATCCACCGGTTGAGGGCTTTCACGCACACGAGTTGTACACGAACCCGCAGTCCAAAGGGCCATACCAATGGGGCATGGCGGTCGATCTTGGCGCGTGTCACGGTTGCAATGCCTGTGTCATTGCCTGCCAGGCGGAGAACAATATTCCCGTCGTGGGTAAAGAGATGGTTACGCGCGGACGCGAAATGCACTGGCTGCGGATTGATCGGTACTTTGTAGGCGAGATTGATAGGCCGCAAGCCGTGCATATGCCGGTGATGTGTCAGCATTGCGAAAACGCGCCGTGCGAGGTGGTTTGCCCGGTTGAGGCAACATCGCATAGTCCAGACGGTCTCAACGAAATGACGTACAACCGTTGCGTCGGCACCCGCTATTGTGCCAACAATTGCCCGTACAAAGTCCGACGCTTCAACTTCCTGGAGTACACCGATTACGCGACCGAGAGTCTGAAACTGCAGCGGAACCCCGATGTATCGGTGCGGGTTCGCGGCGTCATGGAGAAATGCACCTACTGCGTTCAGCGTATCCGTGAAGCAGAGATCACCGCCAAGGTTCAACATCGCGCTATTGCCGACGGCGACATCGTCACCGCGTGTCAGGCGGCATGCCCGATGGAGGCCATCGTCTTCGGCAACATTGCCGACCCGAATAGTCGGGTCAGCAAAATGAAAGCACTACAGCGCAACTTTGGCATCCTCACGGAGTTGAATACGAAACCGCGGACGACGTACTTGGCCGCGGTGCGGAATCCGACATGACCACTGACGCGCCAACTCCAAGCAGCATTATCCTGGCACCCGGGCACACGTTTGCATCGATCACTGATAAAGTTTCGAGCATCGTGTTGTCGAACCGGGTTACGCGCAAATGGTGGGTCGGTTTTGGTGTCGCGCTTTGGTTAACGCGCGTGTTGTTGACGACGATTGCGAATCTGCTAGTCACAGGCGATGGTATCCGGGGTAACAACTCGCCAGTG
>JANLTA010000869.1:0-1623 GCA_031362705.1 Gemmataceae bacterium
GTTTTCATGCTGTCCGACAAGATCGTGCGCGACTGCATGGTCCCGCGCGAGAAGATGGCCAGTCTCGACATCTCGATGACTTCAGATCAAATCATGGCCGCCGTGCGTGAGGGCGCACACACACGCATGCCAGTATTCGACAAGGCAACGGATATCGTCGTCGGCATCGTGAATACGAAAGATCTGTTCTACCTGTTCAGCCTGGCCGGCGTGGTGCTGTTGGATGATGCACTCTATCCGGCCACTTATCTGGATCCCGAAGAAACTGTGGCTAACGCACTGAAGCTCTTCAAGAAGTCACACAAGCCGATGGCACTGGTGCGAGATGCCGACGAGAAGATTCTCGGGTTGCTGACGCTGGAAGACATCCTGGAAGAAATTGTCGGCGACATTGAAGACGAACACGATATTCCGGTACGACGGTTACGGATTCGTGCTAGCCGCAAGCCTGGCCTTATCGATATCCGAAAACTGCGCGACGCGGACACGAAGACGATGAAACGACCGTAACGCGTGAGTCGATTACGCTACTGCACTCAATTCACGACAATGTTCGCGCGCCTGATTCGGCGTCAAAATGCGATCCTTCTCGCTGGCATGGCGGCGAAACCATGCCGAGACCAGCAGCACATGATCGTACATTTCATTGGGAATAATCGATGATCCGCCGCTGGCCGGGAATACGGCATCAACGGCTTTGAGCGCGGTTTTGCGAGTGCGGCGGCACCGTGGCGCCGACACGGCGGCCATCACCCGACCACCGCGAAGGACATACCACACGCCCTCCACCGGATAGACAAACGAAAACTCGCGCCGCGCCGTTTGCAGCCAGGCCAGTCGTTCTTGCAACCAGTAGAGATCATCAATGCGATCACGCAGGCTGGCCGCCCGCTCAAATTGTTGTGCGGCCGCTGCTTCGGCCATGGCAGCCTTCAGTTTGAGCAGCGGATCCATGTCATGGCCATCCAGGAACGATCTGGCCGCTTTCACGCCACGACCATATTGCGGCTTCGTGATGGCCGCGATACAGGGTCCAAGGCACATGCCAATATCGAACCTAAGACAGCGAGCCGGCTCATTCACCGGGAACAACTCACGTTGATCGGCAAACTTCATCGGCACCGACTGTGGACAGTCGCGCAGCCGGAACATGTCGTTAAGCCGGCGCACGGCATCACTCAATCGGCGACTTCCCGGCAATGGACCATATGTCGCAATCGTCTTCGGTAGCAAGTCGCGGTGCTTAAAGAAGTACGGCGCAGGCGTGCGGCCCAGATGCAGGTACGTGAAACGTTTCCTGCCCGGTTGACCAATGACGTTGTAGCGCGGACAGAATGCGCGAATCAGTTCCAACTCGCGCAACAGGGCGGCAAACTCACTCGGGGCCGTTTCCCATACCATGGATCGAGCCTGGGCGACAATCTTCCCGGCCTTGGCGTCGCGGCTATTGGGTCGGAAGTAACTCAACAATCGGGAACGCAGATTCTTGGCTTTGCCGACATAGGTGAGTCGGTTGCGCGGATCCAACATGCCGTATACACCGGGCAACTTCGGCGCGGCCGCCCGCACCGCCGCTCGCAAGTCCTGCGGCCGGTTGCCGTTGACTTGCTCCAGTGACAACTG
>JANLTA010000879.1:0-11549 GCA_031362705.1 Gemmataceae bacterium
CGGTATTGCGCCTGCAGCACCTGATACTTGGTTTCGAGTTCGCGATATTCCGCTTCCCGACGGCGATCCCGTTCCAGCAACTCCCCCACGACTTGCTCCAGATAAGCAATCCGTGCATCCCGCTCCCGACATCCCTGGCAACCCGGCTCCAACATGTCCGAAATCTAACCCATCGCCCCAATGACGACTAGACCGCTCCGGAAGTGGGTGAACGGTTACATTTTGGTCGGTGAGGGGAATTAACCTTGGGGCCGTTGCATTTTGCGGTCCCACAATGTGATTTCAGGGCAAAGGGGCCGAACCGAGTGGTGATGGTCGCCACAATGCTCGTGTCACCAATCCGAAGAAATTGGTCACCTGAATTGAATTGGCGAGCCAGGGGCATGATCGCCAAAAGAAGGCGGTGTCCGCATGGTCATTCATTGAACAATGAAGGGCGCTGACGCTAACAAGTCATCAAGGCGGCCATTTAAGGCGAGCGTTGAAGCGTCAGCTCAACGTGGTCTTGGTTTTCAAGTTGAGACAGACACCACGTCGAGCTGACGCATCGACGCTCGCCAAGACCAACGAGCGCAGCTCGCTATCGGCGAGCCGGAAGCGTGAGCGCCCGGAGGCGGCGCTGGCCATTGCGTCATGGTCATTTCCAGGAGGCGTACGCCGATGTTATGGTCGCGGCACAAGCCGCGCTAGTGCGTCTTGGGCATCCCGCGTGAGCCGGTAGCCGACGGCGCCGCCGGCGAGTTTCCTGAGCAACTCCGTCGCGGCTGGAGTGGCGATGCGTTCGAGCAATTCAACGGAGCGCAAAGTCCGCAACACTTCCGGGTCGGTGACGATGTCGCTGCGGTCGAGTACTTCCTTGAGTCGGCGGGCAGCTTCGGGCTCCAATGGTTCTTTCTCGAGCGATTCCAGCGCAGGCCGGGCCGACTCTGCCAATTTCTCGAGTTCTGCGGATGCTGCCTGGCGTGTTTTGAATTCGCCGCTGTCGAGATCAGCAACCAACTTTTTCATGCGCGGCGCGAGATCGGGTCCTGCTGGGAGCATATGCTTTGTCAACAGTTTGATTGCAGCGGCCGGGTGCCGCCCCAGTGATTGCATCGCACGGAATGCCGTTGGTGGGTCGGTTTTCAATTGCTCCCAAAGTTGAGCTGACTCGACGGCGTTCGCGGCTGGTTCATTCGTCTCAAGCGCGGGCAAGTCCCACAACAGTACGGTGCCATCGTTATGGCCAGTTGCTAATTGCCGACCGTCACCTCGAAAGGTAAGCGTCGAAACTTCATTCTCCACATTGTGAATCGTGGTTACGATGTCCCCCATACAATTTCGGACATCAATCCGCGAACCCCACGGGATAGCAATTAGTCCATTGGCTGAAAGGCAGAACTGAAAGTGCATCGACTTCACGTCGTCGTGTCTTTGCCGCAGATATTCCTTGTTCGTGCGCAACTCAAGTAACGTAAAGATATGATACCCAGTTGCGGCGTTGTCATCTCCTCCGGTGCGAACGAAGCCCAGAGTTCCAAGCGTTTGCCCATCCGGCGATAGCAATTGGCTGCGCAAGTACAAGTCAGTTGGAACGTTATTGGCCATGCGCCGTCGACCCGTGCCAACTTCAACGAGCGCATCCGACACAATGCCGGTGCCCGTTCCGGGCGAGGTTGTTGCGGTCCCTAACATGTCGCGCCCGCCGGATCGAAACCGAAATGGACTGAATCCTACCGGCGGGGCCAAGGGTACTTCGGCTTTGCCACTCGTGAGGTCCCAACGATGGATGAGTCCGTACGACACGCCACCACGAACACCCGGATACGGATGGCTTTCAACGAACGTAACGGCGCGCTTTCCATCCAGCGACATTACAACGTCTTTTACGTACCAAGTATGATCCAATCGGAATCTTGGGTAAGATGCTTCCAGCGATTGCAGCACGCGCGTAGGGTCAGGCAGCGCGACGAGTGCCGCCCGCTGAGGTTCGACAAGCACGGCATCGTTATTTGACCTAACTGTGATCGAACCCGCGTGAGACAACTCACCGGTGGCGGTTCCATCGGCGAGATTCCAACAGATTGAAGATGCAAGCCCGCTGCTCAACAATCGCCGACCATCGGGCGTGAATTGAACTCGGTTAACACCATCCCAGTGGCCTGAGCCATATTTCGTGGTTTGGCCTGACGTAAGATCGAACACTTCCGGCCCCAGTGTTGCCGTTAGAATCCGTTCACCGTCCTGCGACACCGATCTGTCGGCGCCATAATTCCTGCCTATCTGGACTTCGCGCAATTGCTTGCCGGTGGCAACGTCCCAAGTGGTCGCGAGATAATTCTTGAGGTTTGCCGCGTGCCCAATGGTGACGAGCCAGCGATCATTGTTGATGAAGTGAAACTCAAACGCTTCGATTATCAATTGGTGGCGTTTCGTGCCAGTCGCGGCGTCGAGAAGCAAAATGCTACCGGGACTGAATTCCGGTACCGCAACCAGCTCCCCGTCGCGTGACAATTGCGGGTGTGGGGAGGAGGCACTCACCGAGCACTCGCTCAGCTTGGATCGCGTTGCCGTGTCCCAGCGGACGATTGCGGCTTTTCGTCCCTCCGGTACGTCAACGCATGTACCGACAAGTATCGATCCGTCAGGAGTAAATGTCAGTTCATGCGGAAACTGTAGGCCACCCGTGAAACTCCCGATCTCGGTTGCCGACTCAAGGTCCCATAGTTTGAGTCCATCTTCGCGATACCATGCCAATCGCCGACCGTCCGGCGAAAAAGCCGCCGCCGGACTTTTAAACTGGTAGCGAGGCCCTTTCGATAGGAGCTTCTTGCGAACGGTGACATCGTTGAGATCGATAATTACCAACTCACTGGCCGTTTCAAACGCCGCCAGTCCGCCATCGCGTGACATGGCGCGGAATTCCGGTTGGCCATCGAACCGTACGCCCCCGAGCGACTTCTCCAGTTCCAAATCCCAAACATACAGCGATTCGTGATTCCAGGTCAGCGCTCGTTTGCCGCTCGGCATCAATCTTGAATGGAGTTGCGAATGGCGCGACGACGGGTGCTTCATCCGCAGCGATCCCAGTCGAGTTACCGCACCCGGCGGCAGTTTATTGCCGTCCGAATCCTTGGGCGGTTCGGTCAATTGCGCGGTCGGCGTTGATTGTGGTTTGATTTGTGGCTGTGGTAACGAAGAAGCGCCGGCCGACCACACAACAAGCGTCACAGTTGCAACGAGCATTGTTAGCGCAGTAGCTGGAATCAACGTGTAAGTAGTCCCAACAACCGCCAATGCGGCTATTGTCGGTGGCACCGTCGCACCACTCGCCGTCAATGCGACTGTGCGAGTGAGCACGTCACAAGAGACTTTGGCCGCTCCCATTGGCACGATAAGCAACGATCGCAATTCGCCTGGCGCATGGCCCCGCGCTTGCAGGCGCTGGGCCAGCCGAAGTCGGCCACGATCCAAACGGCCGCGCAATGTCCCGGCTGTCAGACCCAATGCGAGTGCGGCTTCGGCTTGCGAGCGGCCTTGCCAGTACACCAGGAGCAGCGGCAACCGTTCGCGCTCCGGCAGACGTTGCAATTCTTCATCCATCGTGGCAAGCAATTCGCGCGCGGTCAATTCGCCGGGCGGATCAAAACTTGTGCGAACCGTCGCACCGTTTTCGACACGCCGTCTTCGACTGCGTGCAATCAATTCGTTGCTACAGACACGCAGCGCGACGCCATGCAGCCAACCGGCTAATGCCTCCGGCCGACGCAAACGGCCAGCTTTGCGCGCCAGCGTGATGAACACGGCTTGAAATGCGTCTTCAGCATCGCTTTCACCGAGCCGGCGGCGACATAGACCCAACACCGCCGGGCCATGCCGACGTACCAGAGCTGCGAATATTTCGCCGTCGCGTTCGGCCGCATAGCGGCGAAGCAAGTCGGAATCGGACTCCGCAGGAGCGTACTGGCGGCGCAGATAGTCGAGCAAGGCCGATGACATCGTCGGCTCCCGGCGGAATGGTATTCATTAACATACTGTGCGCTCGATGCTGCGTAACATGCACGAATCAAACTAATTGGATAAACAACTAAATCTGCACTCACAGTTGAGGACGGGATGTCTCTGTGTCGCCCTTTCAGGGCTTGGAAATAAATGGGCGGTTACCCAGGGCGGCGCAGCGCTTGCCATGGGCTAAGGCATGTCGCCACCTTCGGGGCTTAAGAACAAGGCCCGAACGAGTACGGATGGCCTCGCGTCTACAGGGCTTGGCAATGAGTTTTGTCGAAACCCACTGCGGCGCTGCGCTTGTCCTGCGCTGCGACTGTTCATGGTAAGCGGCCGACAATTACGTTCGCCTTCGGCTGAATGTAGCGGCGACTAACTGAATCGCGCGAGAAACGGTTATCGCGTTGCTAGCCGGCATTTCCGGGTGTAGCTTGCGGTTGTCGGGATGGGTCAGAGAAGATATAGGAGCGGCGTGAGTGTGGGACGATCTCTACGAGAGGGCGGGCAGTGGCAAGCTACAGTAAGCATCTGACAGTTTCGACGTGCCTTGGCGTCGTCTATGGCGGGATTGCGGTTCGAACACTCGGCGTACCGATTCCCGTCGCCGGCGTCGGAGCAGCGTTCACAGTCCTGGGCGGCCTCATGCCCGACCTCGACTCCGACAGCGACATCCCACTGCGCGAGCTATTCGGCTTGGCCGGAATGATCGTGCCGCTCATGCTTCTCCGCCAATTTGCCGGTTCCGGCCTGTCGGCCGAAGAGACGCTGCTCGTCATCGGAATGATCTACGTCGCCTTTCGCTACGGCCTCTCCGTGATCTCCAAGTACGTGACTGTTCACCGCGGCATGTTTCACAGCATCCCGGCCATGCTGATCGCCGGCATAGCCACGTTCCTCTTGTACTATCACCCAGTGTTCGAGTTGCGGGCGTTCCTGGCCGTGGGCGTCATGCTCGGTTTCCTGTCGCACTTGATCTTGGACGAGGTGAGCAACGTCGACTTCCGCGGGCTACAGCCGGAGCTGAAAAAGTATTCCGGCACGGCCGTAAAGTTGCAGTCCATTTCGTGGCCCGCGAATGTCCTCAGCTATGCTCTGATGTTTGTCCTTGGCTATTTCGCATATTTGCAGTACAAGCCGCCGACATCGCACGCCGCGCCGCCGCTGGCCTCAGTCCAAGCGCCGCTTGAATTCGGCGAACGGCCGCTGGTGAAGCAACCGATGCGCTGGCTGCCGGCCGCCTGGCAATAATCGGCGACGGCAATCTGTGCCGGCGCGGCCATGACGTTGTGTCGCCCTTTCACGGCTTGGCAATAAATGGTGTTGATACCCAGGGCGGCGCTGCGCTTGCCCTGGGCTAAGTTATGTCGCCGCCTTCGGGGCTTAATACCAAAGCCGGAATGAGTACGGATGTTTTCGTCCCTTCAATGTTTGGCAACGGATGTCGCGGAAACTCGTAGAGAGTTCCATTCGTCAACTGTTTTCCAGCACCCATTGCGCGGCGAAACGGCGCAAGTCGGTGCCGTTGGGCAAGCCGAGCTTTTCCCGGATTCGGTCGCGGTACGTTGAAATTGTTTTGGGGCTAAGGAACAGGCGCTCGGCGATTTCGCCGGTGTCCAGGCCTCGGCCGATCAAACGCACCACTTCCAGCTCGCGATCCGATAAATCGGCCACTGTCGATTGGTTGGGGCCGCCGTTCTTCTGGCCGGCGACTCGTTGCAATAGCCGGTTACTTAATGCCGGGCTGAGGTAAATCTGGCCGGCGAGAATCTTGCGCAAGGCGTCAACGATGCGATCGGTGGCGTGTTCCTTGGTGATGTAGCCGGACGCGCCGGCGCGGATGGCCCGCTCGGCAAAGTCGCCTTCGCTCTGCATGGACCACACCAACATGCGCACGTTGTCGTGCCGCTTTTTGATGCGTTTGATGAGGCTAATGCCATCACCCGACTTCAGACCGAGATCAATGATAACGATGTCCGGCTTGCGGACTTTGGTGAGACGCAAAGCCTGGGCTTCGTCTTCGGCCTCGCCGCAAACCACGAGATCCGACGTGCTGGCGATACGAATGGCCAGCGCCTCGCGGACGGCGGGGTGATCATCGACAATGAGAATCTTGGCCGCCGAGGGCGGCACTGACTTAGGCGGGCGGGGCATCGGGGCTTCCCCTGGGCAGGTGGCAGGTCACCACAGTCTTTTTCTGTTTCTTGCGCTCAATGGCCAGATGGCCGCGGATCATATTGGCCCGATGGCGCATGATCCGGATGCCAAGCCCTTCCCGGAGCGGGTCGATGAAACCGCGGCCATTGTCCTGAACCTCCAGCACAAGTCGGCCGGGTTCCGCGAAAAAGCGAATCTGAATTTCCTTTGGCCGCCCGTGCCGCAGGGCGTTGGTGCACGCTTCCTGCGCGATGTGATACAGATGTGTCGCCTGCTGATCGTCGAGTTCGATCACCGGCCCGGCGATGTCGCACTTCACCCGCACTTCCGTTGAATCACTGAGGGACGCTGCCAGATTCGCGAGAGCGGCGGGCAGATTCGCCGCGCTGAGCTGAATCTGGACCAATCCCCGGGCGATGCCTCGCAGTCGCTGAAGCACCCGGTGAACGCTGCCGCTGATCTTGGTCGCAAGGTGAACGTCGGACGGCGCTTGCTTTTTCAGTAGTTCCGCCAGACTGTCGGTCAGCAGCCCCAGGGCGGTCAACTCCTGGCCACACTCGTCGTGCAGATAATGGCCGATCCGCTGCTGTTCCATGATCGCGATGTTCACCACGTCGCGCTCGAGTTCCTTGCGCGGCGTGATGTCGCGGATGATCCCGGTAATCAAGTGAAGCTGCTCGATGTGGCTGACAGCCAGGTCCACGGGAAACGTGGTACCGTCCTTGCGCTGCGCTAACCGCTCACCGGTGCGAAGATACTGCGTCAAATGTTGCTGGTGTGGCTCCCGCTGCGCGGGCGGGATGAACATCGAGAGGTCTTTCTCGATCATGTCGGCCGCCGTATGCCCGAACATTTTCTCGGCCGCCAAATTGACGGACTTGATCACGCCGGCTTCGTCCATGATGATGATCGCGTCGGAAGCGGTTTTCAGGATCGTGGCCAGTTGCTCTTCGCTGGCGCTGAGGGCCGCGGTGCGCTCGGCGACGCGGCGTTCCAAATCCTCGTTCAGTTGCCGTAGCGCCTGTTCGTCGTGTTTTCGCGCCGTAATATCGCGATAGATTGTGGCAAACTGCCCCGGGGCCGGCCGGTAAACCCGGCATTCAAAATAGCGCCCGAGATCGTCCGAGTAATTCTCGAAGTGAACCGGTTCGCCGGTGGTCACCACATGGTGAAACGCCCTGCAAGTGGCCGCCTTCAGGTGGGGCACGATTTCCCGGGCGGTCCGGCTGGCCACCTCGGTCTTGTTCAATCCTGTTTGGCGCTCCATCGCCGAATTGGCGAGCAGCGACCGGAAATCACACGGCTCGCCGTCCGCATCGTAGATCAGTTCACCAAGCATGAACCCGTCGGTCATATTCTCGATCAGCGATCGATGCTGTTTCTCGCTCTCCTGCAAAGCTTCTTCAATTTTCCTGCGCTCAGTGATGTCCGCGATCGCGCCGACCATGCGATACGCGCGACCGGTTTCATCGCGCAGGGCCTCACCCCGGCTGAGCACCCACCGGTAACTTCCGTCCTTGTGCCTCATCCGCAATTCAATCGAGTACGGTTGGCACCCCTCCAGATGGAGCTTCAGTGCGGTGTCAACGGCCGATCGATCATCCGGATGGAGTATTTCATAAAAAGATTCCACCACATTCGGCAATTCGTCTACAGCGTATCCCAACAGCTCCTTCAATCGGGGTGACATGTAGTCTTCACCCGTAGCGATGTTCCAATCCCACAAAGCGACCAGCCCGTACCGCTGCTCGCTGTCACGGACGAGACGTTCCGTCCGCTTCCGTTCAGTGATGTCAAAATTGGCCCCGGCCATTCGGACGGGCTGACCCGCACTGTCGTAGTACACACAGCCACGAGCGTGCAGCCAATGATTGCTGCCGTCGGGCCAGATCAGGCGCATCTCGACGTGGTAGTCATCATGCTGTTCGATCGCTGCTTTTACGGCGCGATCGATCCTGTCTCGATCATCTGGATGAACACGGGCGCGAAAGATCTCGTAACTAAACTCCGATTCCGGGGGCAAACCTAGGATCGAAAGAGTGCGCGGGGATCCAATCACCTCGCCAGTGATCAGGTTCCAGTCCCACGTGCCGATATCCGCGGCCTGAATCACCAGCCGGTTGCGCTCTTCGCTGGCTTCCAGCGCCTGTTGCGACTTCTGTTTGGCAGTGACATCAATGCAGATGCCGGTCATCAGAAAGGGCTGCGCCTCAGGATCGTATTGCGAGACGCCGACGGCGCGGATCCACCGGTGCTCTCCATCGGGTCTGATGACGCGATACAAGAGGTTGGCAAGCTGATGTTCGGCAATGGCACGGTTCAAGTCGGCAAGGGCAACCGGGTAGTCGTCGGGGTGTACAACCGATTGCCAGGTGGGAAAGCCGGCTTCCGTTGTCGTTGGCAAACCGAACAGTTCGTAAAGCCCTTCCGACCAAATGTGTTTGCCGGTCGGCATCTCCCAATACCAACTCCCCACGTTGGCGGCTTGCTCAGACAAACGCAGCCGTAAAAGTGATTGTTTGAGATGCTGCTCGACGAGCCGCTGTTCGGTGACGTCGGTGATGATCCCGGTCAGCCGTTGAGCTTCACCTTTTGCGCTGCGTTGGGTCACAAGCGCCGTGTTCGTCACCCACTGCACCTGATCGTCGGCACGCTGTACGCCATGAGACAGCGCAAACCGGTTGCCAGCTGACTCCCTTGCCAGAACCGGCGCCATCGCGGCCTGAATCGCGGGCCAATCACCGGGTTGCACGAGGCTTTGCCATACCGCACGAGCGGCGCGCCCCTCGGTCAGGCCGACGAGCGTGCAAAGGTGCGGCGAGAAGATGACAACATCTTTGACGACATCCCATTCCCACAGCCCACTGCGTCCACCATCGACGAGTTGCCGGAGGTCGAAAACGCCATCCTGTCGATAGCCACTGTCAGGTGCTGTTGGACGCGGCAACTCCGTTTTCGCAGCCATCGTTATTTCCTCACCGCAGCACGGGAATGGCAGCCATTGTGCGCCGCCATAACCTCAGTGCGGCCGTGTAGGATAATTCCCTACACACTCTGTCGATGTTTACCGACTATTCACAGATTGATCGCCAGATTATCTTATCTTTGCGGTTGATAAGTGCTACGGCGTCGCCGATGCCGGCGTGGGAGTATCGCCCAGTTACTCCCGCGCCTTATTTTTGCGCGGATCACATTTAGACCAAGCCAAACGACAAACTCAACCAAGAAGATACCGCGAAAAGGTGTGAAAGCCGAAGCGCGAAGTGGAAACAAAAAAAGCCCACTGCAATCTTCTCCCGGCGTCGCCCAATCACCGAGGCTTGAGTTACAGTGAGCAATATCTATTTATGGTCGCCCGAGCCGCAACGTCAATGGCCACGCTCGTTTTTTTCACTTTTTTTCCCTCGCCAGTTGAAGGCGGGGCAAACGGGGGCCGCCTACTGCGGGGGTGGCGAACCGAAGTGCATCAACCCACCAAGACCGGCTCGGGCCGGCGGTCGGGGGCGCCTACCTTGGAAACGTATCGGCGAAGTTTGCCGGTGCGCGAGTCGGGTGGGATGGTGTTCACTAATCGAACTGAGAATTGCAGTGTATCGTGGAGGCCTTCGCGGATGGCTTGTTGGGTCAGCGCGTCATGAATGCGCTGAGCCGTGAGGCCGCGGCCGGGGAGGCCGACGGCTTGGATTTCAAATTCGTTGCGGCCGACTAGCGTGACTTGGAACTCGGCCAGTTCGAAGATGGGATGAAAGGCCACGGTAAAGAAAAAGGTCGGCAATTGTTGCGGGCGGCCGGCGACTTCGATCCACAAGTGATCGTTGTATCGGCCGGCGACGGTGCGGATCAGCGGCAGTGGGTTGCCGCACGGGCATGGTGTGTCGCTCATGGTGACCACGTCGTCGATCTCGTAGCGAATCACCGGCTGTGTGTAATTGCAAAGATTGGTGACGCGGACTTTGTCGCCGCGCACGCCGTCGGGAACAGGCCGGCCGCGATTATCGACAACCTCCAGTGCGGCCAAGTCGATGTTGACGTGCGAGCCCGCGTGGTAAGGACATCCCAAAGTCAGCGTCAGACATTCACCCATCGCATAGTGCGACGATAGGTGAATGCCGAAGACCTCGTTGACCAATTCGCTGGTCTCCGCCAACATGGGCTCGGCGATGCTGGTCATGAGTTCGAGACAGCCCTCGTCGCGCAAACGGAGGTGGCCTTCCATTTGGGCGGCGGCGAGGTTCGCCATCACGTGGCCGTAACCGACGATGATGTTAGGCTTGAATTCGTTGAGCTTGCGAATGGTTTCAGCGAAGGGATCGGTGTACTGCAAGCGAAGGATGTTGGTGAAACGGCGCATCGCCTGGGGCATGTAGGCAAAGGTAGCCCCGCTGGGGAAGAAGCCCGGTTGCATCTGAAAGATGGCGAGCCGGCGGCGGCGGATGAAGTTGGAGACGAGCGCCGACCAGGTCTTGGGCACACGATTGCCGCGGCCGACTTGCATGGCGAACATGTGCCGGAAGGCTAACGGGTCCTGCACCAGCAGCGCGGGCTGGCCCTGGCTGCCGGAGGTGTGCAACACCGGATACTTGCCGAGAAAATACTTGCCGACATTGTCGCGATTGGCGGTGAATTCCTGCACGGCGGCGCGGGTGATCTGCCGGTCGGTGACGATGTCGTCGAAATGCTCCATCATTTCCGACTTGGTCATGTACGGCACATCGGCGATGGTGGCTTCACGAGCGTCGATGCCGCGATACTTGTCCGCGAGATATGGCGAATGCTTTTGCGCGTGTTGCAGCAGTTTGCGAAAGCGGCGCTTCTGGATCTTGTGAAAGTGCTTGCCGCGCCATATCAGCATTTGGCTCGAGTAAAGCACGCCGCCGATGAATGCGAGTGTCTGGAGCATGACGACGGTCGCGATTGTGGGTTTGGGCTGGCTGTGCGTATTCTGCGGATGACATGGTAACATCGACAGCGTGACAGCCATCAATCAGATTCGCTGCGGGCCGATAGATCGTTACGACCGCTACGATCCGAAGTGATCAAACCACTGACGAGAAAATCACGGGTGAGATTCACGCCTTTGGTTGCAAGAAGCTGAAATGGTGGGCGCAATGAATTGTCTGCAGTTCGCGCCATTGGTCGGGGGTTAGGTATCCGAAGAATGGTGACGCGACAAACTCGCTCTGGTGATCACGAGTGCGGATGAGGGCATGGCGCAGTCGAGCAGCAGCAGCTTTCGCATCGCCACCGGGTGCGGGCAACGGTTTTTGCGGCGTGAACACGCCGGCCTTCATTTGACGCTTTGAAAGGATGCGCTTCAACACCATTTTTCCGAACAGTGCTTTGAACACCCAGGGCACCTTGAACTTGTGGCCGTCGAGCGCACCTTCCGTGAAAAACGCCAGGTGGTTGCA
>JANLTA010000914.1:0-3991 GCA_031362705.1 Gemmataceae bacterium
TCCAGGATGCCGGTGCGCTCGCGCTGCGGAATCCGGCCGTGATACTGCATCGGGCCGTACTCAGAGAGTTCGACAGCCAGGCGTTCCAGCGGCTCGACCCATTGCGAGAAGATCAGCGCCTTGCGGCCGCTTTCGGCTGCCTCGGCCACGTCGATCATTAACCGTTCCAGCTTGCAGCTCTCGCCTGTCTTGGGATCGAAGTTGCAAATCTGCTTGAGGCGCATGACCAACTCGAACACATGCTGCACACTCACCGTATCGCCGAGTTCCTTCAGATGTACGACTCCGTCCTGCTCGGCCATTTCATACGCTTCGCGCTGTGCAGCGGTCATTTCCAGATGGGCATCAGTCACGGTCTTGGCGGGCAAATCGCTCAACACATCGTCTTTGGTACGGCGCAGGATGCAGTCGGCAGTCAACGACGAGAGTTGTTTCGTCGGCGTCTCGGCCGGCACTCGACCATCATCGACGAAGGCGAAGAGGTTGATCAAGTCTTCGGGCTTGTTCTCAATAGGGGTGCCCGTGAGCGCCCAACTGCGATCCCGTCGCAGTACGCAAGCCGCCTGGGCGGTCTTGGAATCCCGATTCTTGATGCGCTGAGCCTCATCCAGAATGACCAGATCAAAGCGCACGGCTTCGTCATTGATCAAATCGTAATCGCGGGTTAGCACTTCGTAATTGACAATCTTGAAGGGCGCGTTCGACACCGTCCATGCCGCACGCCGCGAAGTAGTGTTGCCGGCGATGATTTCAATCGGCATGTCGGGCGCCCAGCACTTCAACTCCCGGCACCAGTTGAACACCAGCGGCTTCGGACACACCAGCAGCACGCGCCGCAACATCCCCGATTGCATCAGCAGTCGTGTCGACAGAATTGTTTGCATCGTCTTGCCGAGACCCATTTCATCGGCCAGCAATGCTGAACGCCGCGGCATCAGGAATGCCATGCCTTCGAGCTGATACGGGTACGGTGGAAACGGCACGCTGACTTGCTTGCCGACAAAGAGATTCTCCAGCGGCGGCTGCAACAGATACAGCAGGCGATCCTTGAACACGACGTTGTCAGGCGACGGCATCGGCCGCGCTTTGCGAGCGGCAAGCTTCTGCGAAAAAGTCGTGGGCACGTCCGGGACATGTGTACCACCTGGTGGCGCAGCCGCTGTAGCCGGCGCATCGCCAACAGGCGTCGGGAACTTCCAACCCTCGACTCGCACGGTTGGAAAGAGTGATCCAAGAGTTCGCGCCCAAGGACTGTCGTTCAATAAACGCGCTTCCCGCACACCGACCGTCAACCGGGAATCGAAGCGCGTGCCCAATACCGACGGCGCGGCGACAGCAATATCAAGTGACGAAGCATCCATTTCGTCAGCCGGCGGCACGCTGTGTTACCCCCATTTTGCGAGCCTCAGCAATCGCTTCACGAACGCGGACGAATGGTTCCGTCAGGTCCAGCGAACCGATTCGTTGAAACATGCCGGCACAAGCAGGCACATCGTCCGGATAGTCGGGATGAACCAGCACGGGTCCACGATTCGGCCCGGCGTCACGCACAGCGAACCCGTCCGCCGCCAGTCGTGATGCTTCGGGTTGGCCTGTCGGCGCAACCCACACGACCGGGATTTCAAGTACGCGCCGGACTTCCAACACATCGCGTGAATCGGTGATGATGAGGCTGGCCGGTGTGGACGCCTTTTCGACGAGCGTTTTGCCGATCAGGTCGGCACTGAGATAAACGCCAAGTGTCGGCCCGTAAAGGATTTGTTGCACCTTGTTGGGCTGCACGGCGGAACTGAGCCGGAACTCAAGCGGTCGGCCCCACGGGTTCGTGATGAGATAGCCGCCGAGGTGGCTGCCGCCGTCGGATAAGACGGTTAGGAAGCCAATGCCGGGCGCCGGGTTGTGCGTCAAAGGTCGGTCCTCGCCGGATGCGATTCGGGGCTGCACCCCACAAATCGGCAGCCCACTCGTGGACCTTCACGCTGTCATGTTGAGGTAACAATTGAGTTGCGTTCGACGCCCGTCCCAAACTGTAAATCATGCAACAACCGCTGCAACGCCATCGCCGAGGTCGTAATCTCCGTACGATGCCGCATAGCTTACCTGAACGACACAATCATACCGGGGCGCTTCTCAGAATCGTGTTACGCCGGGCGCATCATTCGGGCAAACGGCACCATTCGTCTGACAATGCGTCTGGCAACCGTGCCGCCCATTTCTGCCAGTACACCCCAACCCGCACCAACATGAATCGCAAGAAACACAGCGGGAAACAGGACGGCGAGTTCTGCTGCCCGACCGCGCCCGGCGAGCCATATCGCCGCACCGGCTACCGCAGCCGAGTAGATCAATGCGACCAGACAGAAAATCATTGCGAACAATGGCGCGAACAAACCTAACCCAAACGAAGTTGCTAAACCGACGAGAAACAGCGCCGGCACCATTGATGGTGCAGTTAGCGTCTCCGGATGTTTGAACAACAACCGGGTCCGGCCACGTCCATATCTTTGCATCTGCCAGGCAAGACCGGTGAGTGAATCTCGTGGCCGATAATGCACGGCCAACTCCGGCACGAAATAGCACGTCAGCCCGGCCGCATCGAGTCGATGGTTGAACTCCACGTCTTCACAAGCGTCGAAGCGCTCATCGAACATACCGATGCGTGCAAAAACGCTACTGCGATACGCAACAGCAACGCTCTGCGGCTTCACGTAGCCGCCGCGGTCGGAATAAATGTGCGAACCGGGGTTGTGCCCGAGCCGGCTGGCTCGCGCGAGCGCGATGGCCCGTTGAATCGGCGTGGCCCATTGCACTTCCAACGGCTGCGGCCGGCCCAGGCAATCGGCTTTCGTCCGTTCAAACGCGGCAACAAGGTCAGACAGGTATGTCAGACTGCGCAATTCACAATGACCATCAACGACGACAACATAATCGCCCCGCCCATGCTCGATTCCGATGTTCCGAGCCGCGCTGGATAGCCGGCATGAGTTGTCAAGAAGCTTGAGTTGCGGAAACTCAGGTTGCAGCCGGCTGACGATACCCGTCGTGTCGTCTTCGGATTGTCCATCGATGACAAGGATTTCATACCGATCCGTCGGATACTCTTGCAACAGCAATGGCTTCAGCGTTGCAGCGAGAAATCTCTCCTCGTTGCGAACCGGAACGATAACAGTAACGAACGGTTGCATGATAGGTCACGCCGCGCGTCGTTGTTGTTGTTGGGTTGCGATTTCCTCGCCAAACCCGAGTGCCATCATTCGCCGCAGTGTTGGCAACGAAGCGCCGAATACCTTAAGCATCGTGTAGCCGTAGATGCGTGCTTCCAGCATCGGTCCCTGATGGCGGATGTAGTGCAAGTCGTACTGGAGCTTGCGGGCGACGTTATCCACATCGGTATCCGCATCGACTTGCACCTGCGCCAATCCCGTAATGCCCGGCAGCACCGCATGGCGGTCGTCGTAGTTCGGCACAAACGGTCGGATCTTTGGCATGAATTCCGGCCGCTCCGGGCGCGGACCGACCAAGCTCATCTCTCCGCGCAGAACGTTCCACAGTTGCGGTAACTCGTCGATGTGCAACTTGCGCAACCACCGGCCGACACCCGTAATGCGTGAGTCGCCCGGCACGCACCAGCGAGGCCCGCCGATGCGTTCTGCATCCACACGCATGGTCCGCACTTTGTAGATGGTGAAATGGCGGTTATGACGACCAATGCGCCGCTGCGAGTAAATTGCAGGGCCTATCGAGGTCAGTTTCACGATGGCCAGCGCCAACAACAGGATCGGCGCGGACAGAACCAGTAGCGAGCCGGCGGCGATCACATCAAATGCTCGCTTGCCCAGCAGCCATGTTCGCCGCTGCGCGCGGGGCATCGTCAGTATCCATGGCGCATCGGGGTAAATCTTCATGAAGCCGGCCTCGTCCATGAGGTCTTCAAGTTGCGTCTAGCGTTGCTCCGACGTGAAGAGACTGGTCTGTAGCGTCTTTAACATGT
>JANLTA010000926.1:0-1995 GCA_031362705.1 Gemmataceae bacterium
TTCGATCCAACTCCGGGCAATTGTCGGGATGAAGCCAAGCAAGTCGCCGGTGATGGCCGCATGAAGGACAATACCTGCGCCCACAGCAATCAACACCAATGGAATGATCGTTAACGCTGCCAGGATTCGGTTGCGAACGCGGCGGTCCGGCGTGTCGGCCGGCTGATCGACTGCGGTTGTCGGGCCTCGAGCGGAGCCGAATCGCCAGGCAAGAACTGGCTCGACGAACAGCATCAACAACCCGGCCAGCAGCAGCCACCTCGCCACCCGTCCGCCGAGTTCGCTGACTTGTTGCATGACCGGTAACGACTCGCCATTTGGTATCGTGGCTGGGCGGTGTCGCAACTGCCCGGGATCGGTAACGATTTGCGGTTCATCACCGGTGCCCGTGGGTGGAAGTTCATTGATAGTAAGCCGACCCAAATCACTTTCCAGCCCGGTCGGCGGATTCACGGCAAAAACACGATCCGGCTGACCGGCAATACGCACGGTGTAAAGGCCACTAACTTCGGTGTCACTGAAACGCAGCCGTGGCGTGTCTTCGCCAAGAGCCAACGGTATGTTGATGGCCGCGCCTTCTGGCGGCGTCACCGTGGCGTCAGTTGATGTCGTCGTCGTCGGCAAGTATTCATCGATGGCTTCGCCAACAACAACATCGCGACGGGGCAACGCCCTGGCGGTTGCTCGTAATAGCTCTTGCACAAACGGCGGGAAACTCGGCGCGATTGGCCAGCCTGTCCAATCGGTGTTCACTGTGCTGGTGAGGAGTACCACTCGGCCACGACCGCGCGACCATTCGTAAACCAAGCCATCGCCAAACGTCGCCGGCGGCGCGAACGACAACACTCGTCGCGGCGGCGCTTTGGCCGACGGCTCGATCTGCCAATACTCCTTAAATCGCGCTGCCATCAGCGCGGCCCGGTTGTCGTCGGCGGCAAACGCGGCTAACGGCGGACGACGAAACGCATCATCATCCGCAGTCAGGGTGAAGAACTGTCCATCGTCCGCGCGATGACGATTGGTCAAGCGCGCCGGCAATATGCCATCACCATCGCCGGTGAAAACGCGCTGATACGCTTCCGGATCACAGGCCGGACCCAGCGTGATGATGACAGTGCCGCCCCGACGAAGATACGCCTCGAGTACATCACGGTCGCGTGCCGTGGGTCGAGGTACATCGCAATAGTAAATGCAGTCGTAATCGTTGACTTGCAGATCCGGATCGCCGAAGCGAATGGCGTCAATGACGCGCGGCTGCGCTGGCGAGAGATGTTTATTAATTCCTTGAGAACCAAACGGATTCAATGCCGCGGCCAGCCATCCGGTCGCAGTCGCAAACGGATCGCTGGCCGGTCGGCCATTAACCAGCAACACCGGCACCGATTCTCGGACATGGACGCCGACGGCCCGCCGATCATCGGCTGCAAGTGCGTCGCCGGGCACGCGAACTTCCAAACGATACTCGCCAGCGTCGCGAAACTCGACGGGAAAGGCAACCGTCGCCGTGTTTCCTGCACCGAGATCGATTAGCTCTTGGCGTACTACTTGCGCGGGTCGCGCATCATCAGCTCGGCCTGCCGATGTCGTCTTGGCTTGCCACAATTCCACACGACATTGCTTCTTGTCGTTTGAGCCAAAGTTGTGAATCGTGGCAGTCAGTGCTGCTTGATTGCCGGCAGTTATGAACGTGTCGTCCAGCGTCAGGCCGGTCACCGCCAGATTTTCCGTGGCGCTCAAACCGACATCAATCATGGCGACATCCGCGCGGGCGTGCAGTCTCTGCCAGGCTTCCGACCATGTGCCGGTCGGCGTGACTGGTGCGGTCCATTGTCTGCGTTGTAAATCGGTAAAGAAATAAACGGCACGGCGAGTGTAACGGGTAGGTTGCCGGCTGAATGAGTCCTCAACAAATTGCAGCGTCTGCGACAGATCAGCTTGCCCGTGCGGGCAGCGCAGTTCCTCGATTTCGCGGACAATGCGCGCGGGGTCGTTGGC
>JANLTA010000764.1:0-13486 GCA_031362705.1 Gemmataceae bacterium
CAAGCTTCAGATCGTAATTCCCCCGGCCAAACAAGATGCAGCTAGAACAGTTGAACATCTCGATGACTTTGTGGACCTAGATCTCGGTGAGGCGGTAGCCAGCCGGTTGAAGTACAAACTTGGTCGGGATCGTCTCGGCGATCAAACCCAGCACGAAGGTCATCACGGCTTCGCGGGCCTCGGCTTCTTCATGGGCCTCGCGACGGAGAAAGTCGGCATCAGATTCATTCGCACCCTTCTTGAGCCGTGCAAATTTGAATTGAGGCATCCGTGCCCGATCATTCCTGTCCTTGATTCGGTTGTAATCATAGGAACGTGGCGACATCAGCTTGAGGTGCAGGAAACCCTCACGCTTCTGATGACCATGGTGCAACATGTCTGCAAAGTACTCTTCGTAGAGCGACGGCGAAGACGTGTCGTAGGGCGCGTATCGTTCCAGCGGCTTGGCTGTTGGTTTGGCATGGCCATGTGCATTGTGATCCTGGTGGTCGGCGTCGGCGTGATCTTTCTTCCACGACGGGATTACGTTGTAACGATCCTTCACGTAGTTGGCGGCATCCTCAAAGGCGATACGGGCAGGATCCTTAATGCCCCAGTCGTTCAACGCCACGCCGATGGGTTTGGCCGACTCGAATCCGGGAATGCTATGGCAGGCAAAACAGCCGAGGTTACTAATGCCCTTCTTGCCGATGTACATCATCAACTTGGCGTCATCCAGCGGAGCCGACAATTCCTGTTCGTCGGCATCGTCGGCGCGGTAGCTGAGTTGTTCTTTCGAGAAACCCTTGTCCAAAACCTCGCTGATTTCCCGCGTGACCAGACCGGCTTTCCGCAGGTACATCTGCGCCATCGACTTGAGCGTCTTGGTATCGGGTTTGTTGACTGTCAGCGCTTCCCACGCGGGATCAGCCTTCGCAGGCTGGGCCAGGAGCCACCCGGCAATTGTGTCGGCTTCTTCCGTCGTCAGATGCACGGACGGCATCAGTGTGCGCGGGCTATGCACAGTCGGATTGAGCAGCCATTGCACAAGCCACTGGCGATTAGACTTGGCGTCGAACTTGACGGCGATGCGCGTCAGGTCGGGGCCGAAGTTGGTTTCACCGATCAACGAGGGTTGCGGTTTGCCGTCGGCCGCATTCGGCCCGACCGTTTCAAGTCCGTCGTGTTTATGACAAGCCAGGCAACCCTTGGTGGCAAATAAGTGCCGACCCTTCTCAACTTGATCTGCCGCCGCTTCGGGCAATTTCACGGTTTCGCTGACCGCGCGCGGTTCCGCGGCGGCGACCAGGCGCTCCTTGGCGGCCGCCACCTTTCGATTGGCATCAAGCTTATCCGCATCCGACAGATCGACCAGCTTGGCTGTCAATTCCTCAATCAGTTTTTCGTCGGCTTTGAATTCGTCGCCGGTCCGCTTGGCGGCAGCGGAAACGGCACCCAGATGCGCCTGGCTTCTTGCAAACAGATAGTGCGTGATCGCCCGCACCTCAGCGTCGGGGAACTGTTTTTGATCCTCGGGCAACGCCTCGGCAACGTTATTGGCCTGCTCATAGAAGTGCGGCATCTTCGTATCGGGCCGGAAGACGCGCGGGGCCTTGATCCATTTGGCGGTCCATTCTTCGTTAGTCTTTTCCGCAATTCGATACATGCTCGGGCCGACCTTGCGTTGACTACCCGGCGGATTCGTCGGATCAACCAGCCTCTTGGCGCGCTCAACTGCCGACAACGATTCAAGGGGCGGATCCGGCTCCAAACGCATGTCAGGTCCGACCCAGCGCCCACTCTTCACGCCGCTGATCTCGTGGCAACCGAAGCAGCCGAGTTCACGTACCAGCGTGTAACCCTTCATCAACTTCGGCGCCTCGACCTTGGTGCCTTCCGTAACCAGCGATTCCATCTGATGATGGCACTTCACGCATGCGGCCTCGGCAAACCGCTTCGGCAGCATCGGGGTGTCCCAATCATGAATCGAACGCCATTGATGCTCTTTGACCCACTTCTGTTCCTCGGGAATATCGTTGGGCGAATGCGTCGCATCCACGAAGCCCGTGGCGCTGCCCTGGCCATTGTGACACGAACTGCAACCGAATTTCTCCATCGGATGCTTGCTGTTCGCTTCAACAAACAAATCGAGTCGCGGGTGCGTTGCAAACATACTGATCTGAGCCGGCGACATGCTCACCATCTGCGGTCGCAGGCTGTTGGGGCGAAGGGCATTAACATCCTGTTTGGAATCCGAATTCTGTTTCTGCCGCTCAACCAACAGCGTCTCGGCATTCTTGAATTGCTTCTGCAATTCGTCGTCTTTGCTGGGGTCAGTCGCCAGCTTGGCGACGAGTGTCTTGTCAAACGTCGGCTTATCGATGCCAAGGTGACATGTCGTACAGCGGTCATATCGGGTGACATACTTGAAGCCGCCGTAGTCGATGGGCAGGTCTTCGTGAAAAGTCTGCTTAATCTTCACTGGCGGGGCAAAGCCATCAATGACGGGCAATCCGCGGAAACTGTCGGCCAGGCCCCAGTGCTTCTGAGCCGTCAGTTTGACAAAGCGATCGAAGTCGCCGGTCACCTTCTTGTGCGCAGCTTCCAGTTCTTTGAGATTCTTTTGTGCCGCGTTGAGCGACGTCTTGCCGGCCGATGTGTCGAACTCCATGTCGTCGAAGGCGGCCAGTTCCGCAAGCCTATCTTCCAATTCCTTCCGCTTAGCGGTCATCTTGTCCAGCAACGTTTCCGACTCGGCTTTGAGTCGGATCGCATCATTACTGAGCGGGCCTTTTTGCTCGACGGCGATGTTGAAATAGCTCACTGTGGCATCGTAGTCGGCCTTGGTGTTCTGCAACTCGGTTTCCGTTCTTGTCCTCACTGGTAGTAGTTTTGATGATGCTGATAGGATTTTCGGCTTGAGTTCCGCGACGACCTTCCGGGCGTTTACGACGGCCGTTTCCGAGGCGATGATTTCTTTCTGCTTTGCCTCATCCGGCGCGAGCGCAAGTGCCGTGCGCTTGCTCAATTCTTCTTCGACCGTCCTGAAGACCTTCTGATCACGCTTGTACGGCCGGCTGAAGTCGTCGGCGAACATCCAAATGACGCTGACTAACATCGCCACGCACGACACGGCGAAGGCGACGTTCAGCGTCTTCTGTTCGCGATAAAATATGTCGGAGGCTGCCATATTCTTATCCTCCGTCCCTTGATGCGGAACGGCTCACCATGTCAGATGTTGAAGAAGTACTCGGGGATGTACACGATGTACTTCAGGTTCAGCGTCCAGCGCAACACCATTTTCAAAGGCAGCGAGGCCATGAATTGAATTAGCGTCAGCAACATCATGTACCGCAGGAAGCCCATTTTCATGAAGAACCCGCGGAAAACGGTCTTGGCCAATAGCGGCGGCAAGGCAATGAAGTACGCCAGCACCAGCATGATGCCGACGAACTCGCGCACGAACCAGCCGTAAACCGTGCCAATTTTCTCCGGCGTCTGATTGACGCCGAGCCAGAACATATCAGACAGATTAACGTTGTTCAGCGGGTCAACCTTGTGGGGATCCCACGGCTCAAACGGCCCGAAGAAGTTCCAATTGGGTCCGCGCAAAAACGTTCCCAGCACGATCAACACCACCCACAGCACGAGGAAGCCGTAAAGGAAAGTGATGACCGCGAACTTGCGCTCGCGGAACGTGTAGTAGCCATTTCCCTTGGGGTTGAAGTCGATGTACGGAATTGCGATCAGACCTACGAGAATGAAAGTCGGCAGCACTACGCCAGCCATCCACGGATCGTAGTACACGAGCATTTCCTTCAAACCGAGGAAGTACCACGGCGCTTTGGACGGATTCGGCGCTTTGGCAGTGGTCGCTGGTTGTTCGAGCGGTGCTTTAAGTAAAATACCCCACACGACGAGGAGTGCCGTGCAGACTACCATGCAGATTAACTCGGTGTAAACCAAGTCAGGCCATACTAGAACTTTCTCATCGTCCTTTTCAAGAACCGGCTCCCCCTTGGCGATGAGATCGTCGTTCAACACCGCTCGCCGCAATGGCAGCCACGTGAAGAATGCCACCGCAACAAGCAGCATCACAATCGGAACGTTGTCCGGCTTGGCGATAATCCCACGGAAGTCACCGTTGGTCATGCCCCAGCCAAAAGCCAGGAGCGAAATGCATGTCAGGGTCCAGGCCGTATTTGGCTCAGTCAACGGTTTTCGAAAGACCAACAGCAGCGCAAAGGCCACGCTGGAGACTACGAAATAACTAACGGCATTCGTGTAAGCATCAACGAAATGCGTGACGGATTCCGGAATCACCCAGCCGCGATTGGCTGCATACGCGGCTGCGTGGACGATAAACAACGCGGCCCAACCAAAAGCCAAAAGCGCCGAGAAACGCGCTCGCTTCTTGGTTTGGTTGATGGCAAAACCGGCGCTCATGGTGGCGCAGAAGGCGTAGTAAATCGCCATGCCGCTTTGCACCGACGGGGCCAGGGATTCGTGAGCCATAGTCGTGTTCTCACCTTACCGCCGCTTGCGATTCACAACGCGCCGCTGATGCCGCCGTCCTTGCGGACGCGCCAGAAGTGGATGGCGATCAACACGGCCACCGCCAGCGGAATGGCGACGCAATGCAGCACATAGAAGCGCAATAGCGTCTCGCCGCTGACGAACTTGCTGCCGAGTAACAAGAACCGAGCGTCCGAGCCGCTGTGAATCAACGGCACGCCGCCCACGTTGAGCAAGGCGGCACCCGGCCCTTCATGCCCTAAAAACGGCGTTGCCCGCGCCATGTTGCTACCCACCGTAATGGCCCAAATGGCCAACTGATCCCATGGCAGCAAATAACCGGTGAAGCTCAATAGCAACGTCAGTACGAGCAGGATGACACCGACGCCCCAATTGAATTCTCTCGGAGGCTTGTAACTTCCAGTAAGAAACACCCGATACATGTGGAGCCAGATGGAAATCACCATGGCGTGAGCGCCCCAGCGGTGGATCTCGCGAAGAATGCCGAGTGTGACCACGTCGCGGAGGGCCAAAATATCATTGTAAGCGTGTTCGAGCGTAGGCCGATAATAGAACATCAACAGCACGCCGGTGACGGTTTCGACCAGAAATAGGAAGAAAGTCAATCCGCCCATGCACCATGTATAAGACAGGGCGATCCCGGACTTGCGGACCGACACCGGGTGCAAGTGCAGGAACACGTTGGTCAGCATGACCACGACGCGGTTGCGCCGATCGCGCGGAGCCGGATGGCGGAAGATGCTCTTCCAGACCTGACTAGTTTTGATCCAATCGCCGACGGACATTGCGATCCTCGATTACAATTACACTTCGAAGTAGCAGTCCTTGCTATCCCACTGGCCCATCTCGTATTGAAACTTGCGGCTCTTATCGACGACGAGCTGGCCGTCTTCGCCGAGTTCGATGGCCCAGCGTTCAAGCGGGCGCGGGGCCGGCCCCTCAAAGTTGATGCCAGTGATGAAAAAGCCGGAGCCATGGCAGGGGCACTTGAACTTCTTGTCGGCCTCGAGCCAGTTCGGGGTGCAACCCAGGTGAGTACACATGGTGTTCAGTGCGTAAATCTTGCCCTGGTTGCGGACGACCCAGATCTGCCGATCCTTGAATACTTCCGTCACTTTGCCGTCTTCGTAGGATCGCGGGTCGCCGATCTTAACCTTGTTCGGCGGCTCCTGCAGCACGTTGTAAAACATGAAGCGTGTGGTGCCGAGCGTCATCGCCGCCATCGAAGCCCAGAACGACCACCAGCCAATGGCCGCGGCCGTTAGGGAACCAAAGAACCCACGGCGCGTATCGCCAGCCTTTGCCGCTGGCGGCTTAGTGGGCATGGCAGGTTTCGGCGGCCCGCCTGGAACTGCCGCCGGAGCAAAAGGCGCGGCAGCCGCCGGTGTGGGTGTTGGTGCAGGTGTCGGGGCGTTGGCAGCATCAGACATATGATTCAACCTCGCGGCGCAAGGTCGGCGCGTCGATTTTGCTTTCCATCGGTCGGGAAGTTTTAGTGGAAGTGCAACACCAATGCCAGTGGCAAACATGCGACTTTTTCGCGATGCACCTGTGCATCGTACCGGCCCATTCCCGAATCCGACAAAGCCTGCTTAGGCGGCCGTCACTTTTGAGAAACACCTACCATTGCGCGGACGCTCACCGCCGTCACCGGGGAAATGACGCCACGCTCCGTAACAATGCCGGCAATGAGACTCGCCGGCGTCACATCAAATGCCGGATTGTAGACTCTGATGCCTTCAGGGGCGGTCTCTCGATCAAACGGGTGCGTCACTTCAGCCGGGTCGCGCTCCTCAATAGGAATGCTGTCACCAGTCGGTAGCGACAGATCAAACGTGCTGGAAGGCGCGGCCACATAAAACGGTACGCTATGGTGCTTGGCCAACACGGCGACCGAGTACGTGCCAATCTTGTTTGCCGCGTCGCCGTTGGCGGCAATCCGGTCGGCCCCGACGATCACGGCCTGCAACTTTCCCTGTTTCATCAACAGCCCGGCCATGTTGTCGCATATTAGCGTGGCATCGACGCCGTGTTGCTGCAATTCCCAGCACGTCAACCGCGAGCCTTGCAACAGCGGCCGGGTCTCATCGGCATACACCATGAAGCGTTTTCCGTTCTCCCATGCTGTGAAAATCGCCGCCAGCGCGGTGCCGTATTCCGATGTCGCCAACCCACCAGCCTTGCAATGTGTCAGCACGCCACCCGATTCCGGCATCAACGCCGCCCCGTGCCGCCCAATTGCCCGACACATGGCTGCATCTTCATCTCGTATGGCGTGAGCTTCGGTTAATAACTCTGCGATAAGTTCGGCATGTGTCACAGTTACCGTTTGATTCTCAACTAACCGCAACTGCCGCTCCACCGCCCAAGCCAAATTGACCGCGGTCGGCCGACATCCTTTCAGATACTCGCCACGATCACGCAAGTGTTTCGATGCACTCTCATTACCAAGCGTCTGCGCAGCCAAGACAAGTCCATAAGCCGCCGCCACGCCGATAGCCGGCGCACCGCGTACGGCCAGTACCTTGATCGCCCGCCACACCTGTTCCGGCGTACGACAATCAAGGAACTCCAGCGAGCCTGGCAACTTGGTTTGATCAATCAGCCGCAGGAAGCCGTCGGCGCCGCCAATCCACTCGGCTGATTTAGGGTGTTGCGTCATAAAGTTGTTGTAGTTGCCTTGACGAATTGTGCGATCAACTCGAACCTCTCGGGTTGGAAACTGGCCGTTGGCAACGCTTCGCAGAGATGTTGCGAATTGGCAATTCCACGCATTTCGTTCCACGGGTTGCACTGAACACTTGACCCGCTTCCCGGAACGGGCACAATGGCGGGAAGGCCGGTTCGTACTAACGGGCGGGTTCGTGGAGACAATTCATGTCCGTCCGCACGTCGCATCGTCAACCACGCGAGTGGTTTTGGCTGTTACTTGCAATTGGGTTGGTTGCGATTATCTGCATCCCGCTCTGGCAATGGGCCGGGCGACCCGGTGTGGATGACGACTTTCGCGCTAAGTGGACTCCCGAACGGGTCGGCCGACTCTTGCTCGGACCGGAACAAATCACCTGCTACGCCTGCATGGCGTGGGCAGGATTTATTGTGTTGAACCGCTATCGCGAAGTCGTCCGGCAACGACGCAGTTTTGGTTACGACTTTCTGCCCACTGACGAAGGTTCGCGTGTGCTACCTGAAGACGCCCGTCCGCTCATCCGCAAGATCGATCAAACGGTGGATCGGCGTGGACCATCCATTCTCGCCACGATGTCGCGCATGGCACTCGGAAAGTTCGCCGTTAGCCGCAATGCTGCCGACGCTGCGGAGGTGGTGCGCACACAAGCCGACGTGGAACAGGGGCGTATGGTCGCGGGAATGGCTACCGTCAATTACCTGGCCTGGGCCATCCCTGCGATTGGCTTCCTCGGCACCGTGCGCGGATTAGCAGGCGGCATGAGTATGGCATCGGTCAATGAAGAAAGTACCGCCAAGTTCCTCGACCAGGCGACTCGGCAATTGGCCGTCGCTTTTGATTGCACCTTCATCGCCTTAGCGTTGAGCCTTGTGCTCATGTACATCCTTCACGCAATCCAGCGGGCTGAAGAATCGTTAGTACTGGATTGCCAACAGTTCTGTCAGGAGCATTTACTATTGCGCCTATACGACCCGGCACGGACCGAGCCGTCGGAGGAGTTCTCGCTGGTGGCAGCGGGTTAAGATCGACTCTTGCGGAGGTGCCGAATGGTCTGGGCCAAATGGGGCAATAAGTCGGCCGGCGACATCGCTGCCGGGCTGGATATCAACGCTGGACGGGCACGGGCTGCCGTCGGAGCGCTCGGCGTGCCCGCACGGCCCGCATTATTGGCTGATCCCGACGAAGAGTTGGCGCTGGCGTTGAATCTCGAAAATCGCAACGTCGAAGTTGGGTCAGCCGCACTCGCACATCGGCGGCGGTTACCACATTTGTTGTGCGCCGGCTTTTTGCCTGTGCTAGGCCAGCCACGCATGTGGCAACACGCACGGCACAAATTGGATGCATCCTTCGCCCTCGCTCATGTCGCTGATGCGATTCGCAAATCACTGGACAGCGTGGGCGCGGTTTACGTCACCTTGCCGGGTTACCTGGCCGCATCGCAGGTGCAACTGGCTCGTTCGATCATGGAGGGCGCGAAGTTGCCGTTAGCAGGCTCGGCGATCTTGCCGCTGGCATTGGCAGCGCGATCGGAAACACGGCGTGGCACCGCCCTTGTCTTCGATGCCGACGATCATGCCGCCACCTGGACATTACTGGCGTCCGATGCGAAGCAAGTACGCTGTATCGGCATGACGGCATTGCCGAACCACGGCGTGCGCGCGTGGGTTGATCGGCTCATGGAATATGTTGCCGACCGGTGCATTCGCCTGTGCCGCCGCGATCCGCGCGACTCGGCGCTGGCGGAGCAATCGCTGGATGAACAACTGACAGCGTATCTGTCGCAGTCCCGGCTTACGAAACCGTTGTCGCTCAGTGTTCGCACCGAGCATTGGTTTCAGAATCTGACGCTGTTGCCCGAAGAGATTGAGAAAGCGTGTACCGGTTTGGCTCGCACGGTCGGCGATGGGCTACGGCAATGTCTCGCGGAGACGACAACGCCGCCAGAAGTGTTGTGGGTGACAGCATCTGCCGCCCGATTGCCGGGCGTGGCTGGTGCGGTCAATGTTCGGTTGCCGGAGCGCACGGTCGTCGAAGAATTAAGCGTTCATGCCCCGGCCGAAGCGGCACATGCGTTGGCCGTACGCCGGGCGCGGGGCGAACTACCCGCCGGGCACCTGGATGCGGCACTACCACGGGCCACGGCAGCAAGCGATCGCATCAGTGTACGTTGACGAGATTAACAAATGCGTGTACGTCATCGTGTGCCTATGGTTTTCACTTTATCGATGCTCGACGTGTTTTGCTGCGCGCTCGGCTGTGTGACACTACTATGGTTGGTCAATCAGCGCGAGGCCATGCTGCGCGCCCGTGACAACAGCGGTTTGCTTGAGAAACTCGATGTTTCACGTTCGGACCTCAAACAACTGCGAAGCGACCATGCTGTCGCCATTACTGATCGCGACCAGCTCAAAATTCAAGTGGCTCGCCTGCGCACCGATGTGGCGGCTGCCAATGCAAAAGCCAGCCAAACGGCGCGTGACTTATCCGCCATGACCGACAAGGCCGAGGACAACGCCGATCGTTTATCGAAAGCCACCGAGCGCGTCGCCATTCTCACGCGAGAAGCCGCCGACGCCAGGCAGCGTGCCCGCGACCTGGATATGGCGTTGAAAGAGGACGAAGACAAGCTAATGCTTGCCGACCGCAAAGTTAGTGATCTTTCCGGTCGTTTGCGTGAAGCGGACGCGATGGCAAGCCGCCTGCGAACATCGGCTGAGATGGTGCCGGGCTTGCGCGATTCCGCAAACGCAGCCACTGATCGCATTAAGTCGTTGGAGAGCGAACTCGATTTGGCCCGTCGTGCCGCGTCCAATGTCGATGTCGAGAAGAAAGACCTCCTTAATAAATTGTCCCGCGCTCAAGCCGCCACGGACAATCGCTTCGAAGGTATCGCACTCACCGGCAAGCGAGTCGTTTTCCTCGTAGATATGTCGGGCAGCATGGAGTTAGTGGACGCCAACACTGCCGCGCCGAACAAATGGGCCAGCGTCCGTGAAACGCTGCTCAAGGTGTTCAAGAGTTTGACCGATTTGGACAAGTATCAGATCATTCTATTCTCCGATCAACTTGTCTACCCGCTCGGGAGCGAAGGCCGGTGGCTCGATCCTGATCCAAAGTCCATTGATCGCATTCAATTGGCGATGAGTTCGGTGCGGCCCAAAGGCAACACCAACATGTATCTCGCTCTCGAAGCCGCGTTTCGTTATCGCGCCGCGGGCATGGACACGATTTATTTGCTGTCGGATGGTTTGCCGAACATTGGCGAAGGGCTTACGGCCGATGCCGCCGCTCGCATCACGGAAACGCAACGCTCGGAAGTTCTAAGCCGAGTCGTGCGCAGCGCCTTGCGCTCGACGTGGAATGCGCCGCAAACCGGTCGGCCCCGCGTCCGCATCAATGCTGTCGGCTTCTTCTATGAAAGCCCGGACGTTGGCGCTTTTCTTTGGGCACTCGCCCGCGAGAACGACGGCAGCTTTGTCGGGATGAGTAAGCCGTAGTTCTTCTCACTCCGCCGGTTCGATCTCCGCGGTCATGGATCCCTGGCAGCGTTCCAATAGCGGGTCGGGACCGAAGGCGTGGATTTGGTCTTGCTTCAACTCAGCGTGTTCTTTGGATGTGGTCAGCACAATCACCCGGCCGCTGCGGTGCACCTCTTCAGCCATCTTGAAGCCTTTTTCCTCGCCGTGACCGAAGAGTTGCTTCAGCATGCGCATCACGTATTGGAACGTGTGATCGTCGTCGTTTAACAGGATGACATGATACGGCGGCAGGATGCGGACGCGTTGGTCCAACTCCTCATCCGTATCGGGCATCGTCGCGGTATCGCTCATGGCTATCCTGGCTTACTTGAGCGGCAATTGGTCGGCGGTGGACTGGCTCAACTTGTTGATTGCCGTGCTGCTGGCGGGCGGGCCATCGTAGCGGCCAAAGCTCACCAGCGCTATGTCATCATATTGGTCGCTGCCGGCAATGTGGGCGCGAACCGCTTCGATCAGGCGCTTGCCGATGCGGGCCGGGGAGTTTAGAGTCTCATCCAACACGGATTCCCGGCAGACGGCTTTACGCACACCGTCCATGCGAAACGGTTTGTTCAGCGGGTTCAAAGCATCGGTGACGCCATCGGTGAAGATCAACAGCGTCTCGCCCGGCGCAAGCACGATGTCAATATTTTCGTATGAACTTTCCGGCATCACGCCGAGCGGGAAGCCGCTGCGTTCTGCGTCCACCGCATCGACCAATTCTTCGTTCGCGGATCGATATATCATTGGCGCGACGTGTCCGGCATTGATAAGCCGAACCGAGTGATCCTTCGGGTCGAGGATTGCCCCGGCCAAAGTGACAAATCGATCGGACAGGCCTGCTTTCCACAGAAAGTCATTGAGCTTCGTGAAAGCGTCGGCCGCGTTCACTTGCGTCAACATGTGAAAACGGGCTTCCGCGCTGAGCTTGGCCATCAGCAGCGCAGCCGGGACGCCTTTGCCGGCCACATCGCCCAGCAGAATCGCCCAGCGACCATCTGGCAGCTCGGCAAAGTCGTAGTAGTCGCCGCCGATGGTCATCGCCGACTTGTAGTGCGCGTAAAATTCATAACCCGGAACGGCCGGCAAATTCTGCGGCAGGAAGCTGCGCTGCACCTGCTCGGCGATTTGCAAATCGCGCATCACCCGTTCGCGGCGCACCTGATCGGCTTGCAGGCGGGCGTTGTGCATAGCCGTGGACGCCTGGTTGGCCACGCTGATGAGCAGTTTCAGATCTTCCTGGGTGAATCGCTTGCTGCGGTCGAGCGTGTCGAGTTGAATCACGCCGAACGCTGCACCGTCGGATGGTCCCATTGGTGCAATCATCACCGAGCGTATGCGGAAGTCGGCAATCGACTGGGCCATGTTGAAGCTGCTGTCAGTCGCAGCGTCCTCGATAAGAAACGCTTCCATCGTATCGAGGCACTTCCGCACGATCGTTCGGCTAAAGCGCGGTGCCTCTTCGGCATCACGGCGAGAGCGGTAGTTCCGTGCGATCGGATTTCCCGTCGCTTCGTCCACCAGCACGATGATGCAGCGGTCGGCCTGGCGGAACGTGCTGAACAATACATCGAGAATCTTTTCGAGCAGATCTTCCTGGTTTGTAGCCGAGTGAAGCGTCGTGCTGATTTCAAACAAGGCACGCAATCGTTCCGCGGGTTGCGTCTCCAGCAATTGCTGTTGCGGCAACCGCGACAGCGTCGCCTGCACAGTGGATGGCAGCTCCAGGTCGCCATCGCTTTCTTTGGTTCGTCGCAGGTCGTCGGGCAGTGGAGCCAGGCCTTCGCCGCCGGTGTAAAACGTGAACATCGCATCGCAAATCTTGATGCGATCATTGTCGCGCAGCGGCTGCTTGCTTTCGATCTGCTTGTTGTTCAGATAAGTGTGATTGCGGCTCTTCAGGTCTTCGATGAAATACTGGCCGTTGACTTCGGTGATCTGCGCGTGAACCCGACTCACGGCCTGATTGGCGACGACGACATCGCAGTCCTTGGCTTCGCGGCCGAGTATCGTGACCGCTTTGGTCAGCGTGGTGCGCTCGCCCGCGCCGGTCCCTTTGAGCAAATGCAGCGACGCCATGTTTTCCTCGCCATCGCGCAGCATTCCTGTAAGGCGTGCCGCGCTCCGACTGCCAAGCCGAGTCCATTGTGATTCTAACGGGTCGGCGGTGGCCTGCAAGGAATGAAAGCTGTTGATTTTGCTTAGCGGCCCGGGTATGATCTGGCTGTGGATCGTGCGATCGTGGCACGATGGACTATCGGCCCGCCGAACGCTGAGCTGGTTAACCGGCTGAGGCGGGCGTGGCTCCAAAGATAGGAGGTGGTCCCTTTGACTATAGATGGTAACCAGGTGCGGCTGTCCTAAAGGCCGCCGACGGGCTGAGCCGTCTGGCGCAGCCGCAAAAGTAACCGAACGCCCCGGGTTATATCGGCCCGGGGCGTTCCCTTTTGGTGCCGGGCCATCGCGCCTGGCATACCCGTGTTGCCTGCAAACTCAGTTGTCAAAGAACACTCACGCTGGCGATAATCCGCCAGCTCGACGCGCGGTGCCCGATCCCCGGCACCCGAACCCCGACATCCAACTCGCACTCCCTCGCCCCCATAGCCGCCCGCGCGCACTCCCACGCGCTGGAAAGGCGAATGCCGCTGGCACTTGGGGTAATGGTCACGCTCGCTACGACCGCAGCGGCCAACCTTGTTGCCACACTCGAGGTGGGCGCGTGTGGCGCACTGTTTGTGAGCCGAACAGGTCGGCTCATTTGTCG
>JANLTA010000951.1:0-4863 GCA_031362705.1 Gemmataceae bacterium
CCCGCCCATCTGGCAGCGACCTGGCCGACCTGTTGCCCGATGCCTGGGCAACAACCCAGACCAACGCCAAGTAAAACCAACCGACCCGGGAGCCGTCGCCGCCCGGGACATCTGACCCACATCCATTCAGCGGACGCTTACCTTCTATCTAGGTGAGACAATCGAGAACATCGTAATCCCCGACTATGAAGCAGACAGGCTTCCACCGAACCAGCACACGCCGGTGCATTGTTTCTGCGTCTTGGTCGGGAACAATTGTCACGACCCAAAAATCAGCATCGCGGGAGTTTGTTTGGAAAAGGAAATGGAAGGGCTCTTGTTAGCCAAAGGCGAAACAGGCGGAAAAAATACTGCACGGTTTCCGGGAAGAAATATCACGATTGGATCGCAAGCTGTCGACGGAAAGATCGGTATTCTCTTCGTTCTCGGTGAGGAGCGAATGATTGACTTCGAAGGCGTGAATGTGTCATCAATTGACCTGCAACATGTCAAAAAAGACGATCCCTGGATCATCAGAAAGGTTTGGAAGGGATAGGCTGCATTACTGGTTAAGTCGCCCTCTACCTCGCCTTTCGCTTTGGCAAGGCCTGCGAGCGACGCGGATGCGCAGCGAAGGCATGTTACGGCAGATAATGCCGGCCGGTGCCGAGCAAGTTGTCTGGCTCGATCAAGTACTCCAGTAGCTTCTCGAAGGCAAGGATCGCGTAACTTCGATCCGCGTTGAATTTCGGCCGATCAGCAATATTGAACACCGGCAGCGATGTCGGCTTATTGAATTTGCGGATCGTCGCTTCCAGCGAATCTTCGTCCTTATCGTTGCGATTGTCCGTCAGCAGATAATAGCCACTCGTCTGGCAGTATTCCCAAACGATGCGGTCGGACGATCCAGTCGACAAACCCACATCGGCGAATGTCGCAAAACGGAGGCCGAGCAAGGACGTGACCGATTGCCAGTCGACGGATTCGGCAATCGATCGCAAGATTGCCACATCGCCGGCCATCTGTTCGTCAAGCAGGATGGTGACCATTGGCCTCCGCTGCCAGTTTCTTTGTCAGTTTGTCTTTGAGAAACGCGACGCGGTCGCTCGGTGACAATAGGTCGAGTGGCGACGGCCGGTGGTATTTCTTGCGAAGGTCATCCTGGTAGGCGGCAACTTCCTGCTCGTACGCTAAGACTTCATCCGTGTGACTTAGATAATACTGGCGGAACTGCTGAATCTCCATGATGCCGATGGTCGGATATTTTGTCGCGATCTGGTCGTCGGATTCGCCACGCTTGAAATGCGGCAGCAAGTCCTGCACGGAAATGCGGGTATGTGGCAACCGAGGCCCGCGGCCAGGATGTACCTCAGTTTCAGTCATCGTCACCTCCGGCGGGAACAGCTTTGACTGCGATAGCACAAAGACGGAGCGATCGGAATGGTTCAGGTCGCCGACATTGCGCACAACTGTTTCCGTGCCCAGATTATAGCCCATTTGGGTCCGTTGCGATATCTTTCGCGTTGGCATTGCACGCGAGATGGATCGCTTTTGTCGCCGCTAACGTGTCGATGCTTCGTAAAACACCCCTGTTCGACGCTTCATCTGGACATTTGCATGGCCAACAATTTCAACAACCAGTTCGGGCAGTTGCCGACCACCCGGCCGCGCGGTTGTTTGTTTGGGCCGGGGATGTTTGGCGTTGCGTTGATTGGCGGCGGCGTGTTGATGATGTCGAATTGGTATGCGCTGTCGGGGTTTGGACGGGCGGGGGCTGTCATCCTGGTGATGCTGGGCACGTTGGTGTTATTGCCGGTGGTGCTGTTGCTGTGCATCAAGTTTTATGCGGATCGTATGCTCAAGCAGATGATGAAACGGGGCACCATTATCGACGCAAATCAGACGATCACCGTCGATGCGCGAGTGGCCAAGGAAAATGTGATTGACGCCATCGGGCCAGGCGAAGGTGAAAGCCGGGACAAGCCGCCCGCGTGATTGCGGGCGGGTGCCCCGGCGATTCGTAGCAACTCAGAAGTTACTTTCGTTTCGAGTTGATTGTCATGAACTGGGTCCATTTGCCGTCGTCGCCTTGCGTGTGCGAGGTGAGGACTTTGTGGTCTTTACTTTTCACTTCGATGATGTCGCGCATTTTGACAACCTTGCCGGTCGTGGGGTCAGGCCCTTCGGTTTCCAGCGTGAGCGTGTTGCCGGCAAGGGTGCCTTCGTATTTGAACATGGTCGCATCGGCGGAACAGACCCAGGTGCCGACGTACTTGCCTTTCTTGGTGTCGTAGCCGAGGGCATGAGTCCGGTGACGGACATGCCCATCCCATCGCACTTGAGCTCGCTGACGGTCCAGAAGCCACCGAGCGAGCGCGTCGATTCGGTGCCGTTCATCTTCATCGGCGGTTTGCCCGGCTCCATGACGGCTTCGGTCTCGGTCGTCCAGTTTCCTTCCAATTGTTGCAGCCAGTGATGTTCCTTCTGCGGTGCCGGCAGTTTCGGCGGATCGGCCGCGAATCCGAGGGCCGCGGCGATGATGGCGAGAGTGGCAACAGAAACGATGCGTGACATGGCAGAGGCTCCTGATGAGGTTGTGAATCGCCGGCTTGTCAAAGTAGCCGGTTTTGATGCGGTGATCATTGTATGGTTGCCTTGGCCCCGGAAGGATCGAGCCGCCATCTAAATTTATCGTCGGCGGAGCCCATTGCGGGTAATAGTGTCGTTCCGCATAATGCCCGCAATCCATCAATGTCGAGGGCGGGCCAATGCGGGTAATAGTTCTTGTCGCCGTCTGCATGTTTTCGTTACCAATTCAGGCGCAGCCAACCTGGAAGAAGACTGTCATCGATAAGGTGTTCCGCTCCGAGGGCGTGGCCATCGCGGACGTGAACAAGGACGGGAAGATGGATATTCTCGTCGGTGACTTCTGGTATGAGGCGCCCGACTGGAAGATGCATCCGATTCGCCGGGTGAAGGAGTTCAACGACACCACCAAGGCCAACGGTTACTACGGCGACCCGCAGCGCGGCTATTCCGAATGCATGTGCTGCTGGACCGAAGACCTGAATGGCGATGGCTGGATGGATCAAATCGTCGTCGGCTTTCCCGGCAAGCCGGCGTTGTGGTACGAGAACCCGAAGGGTCAGCCGGGGGCGTGGAAGGAACATGTCATCTGGCACAGTGCCTGTAACGAGACTCCGCAATACATCGACCTGTTTAACAATGGCAAGCGCGTATTGGTGATGGGCTGGCAGCCGATCGCCAAGCTGGGACCGGCCGTTGATCGCAACATCGCGGGGGTCAACTTCGATGTGATCACGACGGAGAACCGCGGGCAGATGGCTTGGTTCGCGCCGGGCCAGGATCCGACACAGCTTTGGGAAAAGCACTCCATCAGCGGGCCGAGCTTACCGGGTCGCGAAGTGCCGGGCACGCAAAAATTCTCGCACGGCCTCGGCATCGGCGATGTCAACGGAGATGGCCGGCAAGATGTGCTAAGCACGGCAGGCTGGTGGGAGCAACCGGCCGATGGCGCTAAGGCCACTCAGCCGTGGACGTTTCACGCCGCCAACCTGGGCGAGGCATGTGCCGACATGTTCGTGATTGATCTCAACGGCGACGGCAAGCGTTCCATCGTTAGCAGTTCCGCGCACAAGTTTGGCATCTGGGCATATGACCCACGACCCGGAGTGGATGCCGCGCCGACGTTCCTCAAACGGGACCTATTTGCCAAACTGGTTTCTGAGACGCATGCCATGCATTACGTGGATATGGATGGCGATGGCATGAAGGACTTGGTGACGGGCAAACGCTTCTGGTCGCATGGCCGGAGCGAACCAGGGTCCAACGACCCGGCTCGAATCTATTGGCTGCAAGCCAAGAAGGCGGCTGACGGCATGATGAGTTTCACGCCGCATATCATCGACGAGGACTCCGGCATCGGCACGCAGTTTGTCGTGGCCGATTTCAACGGCGACGGAAAGTTGGACATCGTCACATCAAACAAGAAAGGCGTGTCCTTATTAGTGCGAGAGTGATTTACGCCATCACCAGCTCTTTATCACGGCAACCAACGGCCGGTTGCTCGAATAGCAACTCACCGCGCCAGACCGACACGCTGCGTGGAGCTTCCACGCCGACGCGGATCTGATTGCCTTTGATGGCGACCACCGTGAGAACGATATTGTCGCCGATGATGATCTTTTCTCCCAGTTTTCGGCTGAGTACTAACATGGCTGATCCCCTCCTAGGTGAATCCTTGCCGTGGAGCGGGCGGGACTCCATCCCAATCCTAATTCGGCAATCAATGGCTTGCATTTGATGTGCCACGTGAGGATTGTTCCGGGCCTACCGATTTGGCAATCTGGGGCGAGTTTGCCGGCGACGTGGCGCAAGTTCAATCCTCACAAGTGCCTATGATGCCGCGAAAACGCTTTTGGTCACAATTGAGCCTAAGTAGCGGCCCACCAGTTGCGTCTCCGTGAGAAGTCGGGTTCCCACTGCCAAGAAGGCACCTGCATGATTGTGCAACAAATGGGAGAGATTTGAGCGGCGTTTAGGAGCAAAACCATGGACATGAACCGGTTCACGGAGAAAGCGCAACAGGGCCTGCAAGAGGCCCAGCGGCTGGCCCTGCGTTTTGGCCATCAGCAGATGGAACCGGAGCATTTGTTGCTGGCGCTTCTTGATCAGGAACAAGGGTTAACGCCGGCGTTGTTCGCGAAGGCCGATGTGTCGCCCGATGGAATCAAGATCAAGCTCCAGCGGGAACTCGAACGGCAACCGCGTGTGACCGGCGTCGATCAGGTTTACGTCGGTGGCCGGCTCAACAAACTTACGCTGCAAGCTGAGGACGAAGCGAAGAAACTCAAAGACGAATAT
>JANLTA010000962.1:0-9450 GCA_031362705.1 Gemmataceae bacterium
CTCGAAAGCGAAATCGCCAAGCGTTGGGCATCGGTTCAAACCGCGGCGAACCTTGATGGCTTACGCAGGTTTGTCGCGCTCTATGGTCCGATATCGGCCTCTGGCAAAGCGGCGCGATTGCAGTTAGCAGAACAACTGTTGGCAACCGGCGACTCGGAAGACCTGACCGAAGCGGAACGAGTGTTGGCGACATTGTGCCTGGCGGGGCGTGAACGGCGCGACGATCCATTGGCGGCTGGCCGGGCGACCGATCTGATGATCCGCGTCTGTCTGCGACGCGGTCGCTACGAAAACGCGGTTGGCTATTGCCGGCAACTGGCCGAAGAGTTTCCTGATGTGCCGGTGCGCGATCGAATGACCGGCCGACAAATATGGGACGCGATGTCTTCCGACAAGCGGTTCCTCCCTTATCTGGAAACTCCGACCGCCATTTGGACCGGTCCATTAACCGGCAAAGTCCAGCCCGGCAACTATACCCAACGCGATACTACGATCACTCTGCAGCCAACGGGTGACTTGTTGCCGTTCTTTGCAAGGCACCGGCTCGCACTTGATATTCGGCAAGATGGTGGCTCTGGCCTCGGTGCCCTGCGCATGCTTGATCGCGGCACCGGTGAGGAGCGTTGGCGCATCGGCAACATTCCACATGGCAACTTCGTCCAGCCCGGCCAAACAGCGTCGCCCTATGTCCACGCCCGTGGCAACCTGTTGATTCTGCAGGCGAACGAGTTTGTCATCGCCGCCGATGTGTCCGAACGCAAAGAGATATGGCGCTATAACCTTCTGGGCAAAGACGCGCAGTACTCCAACGATGTTAACCAGACACGGGTATTCGATGCGATAGCCAACAACGTATTCGTAACCTCGACCGATGAAAAGAAAGTCAGCGTCGGCCGCGTCGCCGTCGTCGAAGCGACATACGTGGCGGTTCAGGGGCGCGATGGCTTGGTGGCACTTGATCCCACTCGACACGGCGCGAGCAAGCTGTGGATCAAGTCCGATGTGTCCAGCAAAGCCAGCGTGTTTGGCGATGATCAACATGTGTTTATTTTCGACCGCGACGCGCAGGACGGCCGACCCAAGTGCCAGGCGCTGCGTGCTCAAGACGGGATGCCGGTGAAATGCGGCGACTTCGCGGAGTTTTACAAGAAAAAACTACGCACGATCGGTGGACGCATTCTGCTCGAAGATGAAAGTGGCCGGGCTTTACGGCTGATCGACGCGCTGACATGCCGGGAGATTTGGCACCACGACTTTCCTTCCGGCACTAAGACCGTTAAGACGGACGATCATTTGGTTGGCGCGGTGAATCCCGACGGAAAGCTCACGCTGTTGGATGTCCAAGATGGTCGCGTGGAGTTGGAATGCCAACTGGGCGCCGAACGAGTCCTGAAGCTGCAAGATGCCACAATGCTCGCCGATCGCGAGCGATATTATTTGGCACTCAACCGCCGGCCGGATGGCAATCCGAAATGGGATTGCGCGGTCGCATCGGTTCAATCCGTCAAGTTCAATGGCCATATCATCGCCGTAAATCGCCATTCCCGGCAGTTGGAATGGGCAACCGAGAAAGTACTGCCCCATCATGCGTTGGTCCTCGATCATTGGCGCGATCTGCCAGTGTTGGTGTGCGCGTCGGCCTATACAAGAATAGGCGCTAGCAACAATCCACAAGCGCAGGGTGTCAATGTGACCGTAATTGATAAGGCGACTGGGAAGCTCATCTTTGACCCAACGATGGTGCAGAGCACGCAGTTTCATTCCATGATCGCGAATCCGACGCTGGGGAAGATCGAAATCATTCGGCAGGACGCTAAGATCGTGTTGGCGACGACCGAAGCCGCATTGTCGCCTGAGCCAGGACGGCGTGATCTCACACGACCGGTTCGCGCGGTGCCGATCCCTGTAGTCCCCGCTCCCGCCGCCCCCGGAGGTCGATGACGATGAAAATATCATGCTGCGCGGTGATGACGGCCTTGGTGATTGTCGGATTGATGCCCTCAGTCGCGCGCTCCGACGAGTTACCATCGTCTACCGATAAAGAGAAGGAGTTCAAGAAGAAAGTTGAAGCCGCGACCGAGTTGGGCCTCAAGTGGATCGTTGAAACGCAAGCGCGCGATGGGCACTGGGAAGCCAACGGTAGCCAATATCCTATGTCGATGACGGCCCTGTGTGCCATGTCTTTGTTAATGGAAGGCAGCACGATCAAGGAAGGCAAATATGCCGACAACATTCGCCGGGCCGTCGACTGGCTGATGGATCGCGCTCAAACCAACGGTCTGATTGGCAACCCCGCCAACGCCACTGAGGCCCAACGCTACATGTATGGTCATGGTTTCACCGTGCTTTTTCTCTCCAGTATTTACGGTGAAGAGGAAGATGGCGACCGGCGCAAAAAGCTGGAGAAGATTCTCACCAAGGCTGTCGAGTTCACCGGCAAGGCCCAGACCAACCGCGGCGGCTGGGGCTATGTCAGTGCTCACGACGGCGGCGACTTCGACGAAGGCTCCGTCACCATCACGCAATTGCAAGCTGTCCGTGCCGCCCGCAATGCCGGTATCGTCGTACCCAAGTCCATCATCGACAAGGCGATCAAATATCTCAAGGACTCCACGACTCCGCGTGGCGGCGTGATTTACAGTCTCGCCCATGGCGGCGCGGCAGTCGGCGGCGAACGTGCCCCACTCACGGCCGCTGCCATTGCCTGCGCCTTTTCCACCGGCGAGTACAATTCCGATTTGGCCCGCAAATGGCTGGAGTATTGTGCCACGAATATCCCCATCGGTCGTGGCCGCGTCGCTCATGATGAGTACCTCCATTACTATTATGCCCAAGCCATTTACTGCCTCGGCGACGACGGCTGGGGCAAGCTCTTCCCGAAAGCAGCCAAAGATACTGGACTGACTTGGAGCAAATATCGCCTATCGACGTTCGAGTTCATCGTCACCAATCAAAACCGCGACGGCTCCTGGTCCGGCGGTTACATCGGCCCTCACCTGACCACTTCCGTATACCTGACCATTCTGCAGCTCGACAAGGCAATGCTGCCGATCTATCAACGTTAGTAGCCGAGGACAAAAACGATATGGCTAGTGCTCCATCAGGCTCCATCGCCAGCGATGATCTCGACGCAATCCGGAAGTTGCGTGCGGCGTTTGAGGAAATCAAGACGCAGCTTGCGCGGGTGATCGTCGGACAGGATCGCGTGATTGAGGAGTTGCTCATCGCGCTGTTCAGCCGCGGGCATTGCATCCTCGAAGGTGTGCCCGGCCTGGCCAAGACGTTGATGATATCGACGCTGGCCAAGTGCCTATCGCTGGACTTCAGTCGTATTCAATTCACACCCGACTTAATGCCGGCCGACATTACAGGCACGGAGATTCTGGAAGAGAATCGCTCCACCGGTTCCCGCGAATTAAAATTTTTGCCCGGCCCGCTGTTTGCCAATGTGGTCCTTGCCGACGAAATCAACCGCACGCCACCTAAGACGCAGGCTGCGCTCCTCGAAGCAATGCAAGAACGGCAAGCGACCGTTGGCCGCGTGCGGCACAAACTGGCCGATCCGTTCTTTGTTCTGGCGACGCAGAACCCGATTGAGCAGGAAGGCACGTATCCGCTGCCAGAAGCGCAACAAGACCGCTTCATGTTCAAAGTGTTCGTGAAGTATCCAAGTTTTACTGAAGAGATGGAAATCGCCCGGCGCACGACTTCACTGGTATTCGAACAAACAAATGCCGTACTGAGCGGCGAACAGATCATCGAACTCCAGCAACTCGTGCGCAAGGTGCCGGTGACCGATCACGTACTGGCGTACACGTTGGCCATCGTCCGGCAGACGCGCATCGGCGAACCCGGCGTGCCGAAGTACGTCAAAGAATGGCTGCAGTGGGGTGCGGGACCACGAGCCGTGCAATATCTCGTTCTCGGCGCCAAAGCACGGGCGTTGCTTTATGGCCGTTCGCACGTCCAGACCGAAGATATCCAGGCGATGGCTCTACCAGTGTTGCGACACCGTATCCTGACGAACTTCACCGCTGCCAGCGAAGGCGTCACACCTGACTCGGTCATCGAAAAACTGCTGCAAGAAACGCCGACGCGCGAAGGCGAGCTGCAAAAAGACGAGCGGTTCAAGAAGATCTTCACCGCATAATCAACCGCACGCGACGCTTCGCGGAAACTGACGCCGCAGCATTTAGAGTGGCAACATTGGCGACCAATCCTGACGACCCCCGGCGCTTTCTCGACCCAGCCGTGCTGGCGCGCATGGGTCGACTCGATTTGCGAGCCAAACAGGCGGTCGAAGGGTTCATCACCGGCTTGCACACCAGCCACTTCTTTGGCCATTCGGTTGAGTTCGCGCAGCACCGCGAGTATGTGCGCGGCGATGATCTCCGTCACCTTGATTGGAAGGTCTGGTCCAAGACCGACCGCTATTACATCAAACAGTACGAATCGGAAACGAATCTCCGTGCAACATTCGTTGTGGATGTCAGCGAATCCATGCGCTACGGGCGCGGACCGTTCACCAAATATGACTCGGCCAGCACGATTGCCGCATGTCTCGGCTATTTATCATTGCGACAACACGATTCGGCGGGAATGATTAGCTTTGATTCATCGGTCCGACAGGTGGTGCCGGCCCGGTCGACCATCGCACATATTGATGCGTTGGTTCAGGCGCTCCACGTGAGTCGGCCTAAGGAAAAAACGGACCTAGAGCAGATTTGCCGGCGCGTCGCTGAAGTGACGCCAAGTCGCGGACTGGTCGTGTTGATCTCCGACTTTCTGTGCGACCGTCCGCCGTTCTTTCGCGGACTGGAAATGTTGCGTCATCGCCGGCACGACATTCTTGTGTTCCATGTGCTGGATAACGATGAGCTGGATTTCCCGTTTGCCGGCACGACCAAGTTCGAGGGCATGGAAGAACTGCCCGATCTGATGTGCGACCCACGGGCGTTGCGTGACGGTTATCTGGAAGAATTGCAAACGTATCTCACCGAAGTCCGCCGGGGCTGTAGCCGCCGCGGCATTGATTACACACTGGTCCGCACCGGTGACAATCTTGACTCCGTGCTGACACGCTACCTGAACTTTCGTGCCGCCGTCATCAAGAATGGTGGGCGGATACCGGTGGGAGGCTGATGCTGTCCCTGTTTCTGAATCCGTTCACCATGATCGCCGGGGCCGGTTTGGTGCTCGCGCCGATCATCATCCACCTCATTAACCGGTTGCGCTACCGACGCGTGCCCTGGGCGGCAATGGAATTCGTCCTCAAGTCGCTCAAGAAAAACCGCCGCAAACTGATTCTCAAGCAACTTTTGTTGCTGATCATGCGTTGCGCTTTGGTGTTGCTTATTGGTTTGCTCCTAGCCCGGTACATTGGATCGGCTCTTGGTTTCGGCCAGCCGCGCGGCACGTTGCACGTAGTGTTACTTGATGACACTGCCAGCATGACCGACTATTGGCGCGAAGATGGTGTGACCAAATCCACGTTTGATCAGGCGAAAAAAGCCATTGTCGATGACATCGCGGCCGGGGCTGCGGACGCCGGAACCCCGCAAGCAATTGAGTTGATCCGACTGACCAACCCCGGCGAATCGTACAAGGTGGACCGGGTCAACCCGCAAACTGTCGCCGATTTACAAGCGTGGCTCGACGGCGTAAAGCCAACAGCGTTGCATGTCGAGTTGCTGCCTGCAATCGAGGCCGCGAAGAAGGCATTTGATCGCGAGGCGCAAGCCAAACGGGTGCTGCACGTAGTTTCCGACTTCCGTGCGAACGATTGGGCCGGTTCCGCAAGCGAAACGCTAGCCAAGGCGTTTCCCGATGCCATCAACGGCAAAGCAGGTAGCCTGCATTTTCTGGACGTCGCTCATCCGCAACGCAGTGCCAACCGGGCGGCCGCGCTCGATCATGGAAATATCGGAATTCTCGACTTGCAACCCGAGACGCGAATCGCCAGTCGCTACATGCCCGTTGAGTTTGCCGTGACGCTGGCGAACTTCACGCCATCGAGCCGCAAGAATGTCCGCGTTACTATACGAGTTAATGGCCAGGTGCGTGAGGATGCCTCATTGAGCGTATTGGAAGTGCCGGCCGGCCAAACAACCGCGACATTCATTGCCACGTTTGATCGTGTCGGGATCAATATGGTGACGGCTGCCATTGAACCCGATGAAGCGGGCCTGGTGATCGACGACATGCGATATGCCGCCATCGAAGTGCGTGAGAAAGTGCCGCTGCTGTTCATAACGACCTCCGACGCCGCGGGCCGGGCACGCCAGGAAGCGGATGGCTTCTACCTTCGAGCACTGTTTCTTGAAGCGGCTAAGGGTTTCGATGTTATCGAACGCGGCCCGCAAGAGTTGGAACATTCAACTCTCGACCGCTATCCCACGATATTCCTGTTGAATCTTCCACGGCTCACCGACAAAGCCAAGGCAAATGTCGAAGCCTACGTCCGCAACGGCGGCGGCTTGTTCGTCGCGCTCGGCGATCAAGCCGATTCGGACTTTTACACGAGCTGGCACGCCGAGGGAAAGGGCGTATTCCCGGTTCCGATTGGCAAGGCGACCGAACCATTGAATGACACTCAACGTTTTGAGCGGATGTTCGATCCGGCCCTGCCGCCAAAGGCTTATCCGCGCGGCGACGGTCATCCTGTGTTGTTACGCATTTACCGCGATGACCGAAATCGCGAAGTGAATACTTACCTGAAGTTCCTGTTCGTGGATCGATACCTACCGGTGCCTCGTGCGCGATGGTCGCCGGAACCAGGTCGCACGGAAGAGTTATTCACGTTGCCCAACTATCGGTCCATTGATGACTACAAGGAACCTGCTCAAAAGCTCCTGGTGCGGTTGCCCATCGAGGATGCGAAGTTCGCCAAGTTTCGCGACAAGTTGCGCGACTATCAGCGGCGAGTCCGCGAGATCTTGGTCGCCAATCGGCCGCTGTACGCCCTGGCTGATGCTTTTGACGCCATGCTGGCCGATAGGGTTGACGCTCCTCAACCTGATGCAGTCAGTTTGCAAGAATACTGGTCTCGATCTGATCAATCGCAGTTAAAATCGGAAGTGCAGCACTTCGTTGAAACGATCCGTTACGGCGACCCGCTCCTGGTGGCTCAGACGTTCGGTCGCGGTCGTGTGCTCGCGCTGACCACGTCGGCCGGAAGTGCCTGGAATGACTGGGCCAGCGGGCCTGCGCGACCATATTGGGTCATGCTCATGCTCGAATCGCAAAAATACTTGGGTAGCGTCGGTACCGAGGCGAACCGCAAGATGGGCTCTACGCTCGAAGTCGTTTTCGATGCGATCCGCTACGATTCCCGGTTCCGCCGCTACTTCATGCCGGAGATCCCACCGGATGCGGCACCAGGCTCAGGCCCAATAGATCAGGGCGAGCAAGTGGCACAGCCGTCCGGCAACAAACTTGCCTATGTATTTGACGATGCCCGCGTTCCTGGTGTCTATCGGTTTGATTTGATGGCAAAGAGCGGCGGTGATTCGGCGACGACCGAATCGCTGGCTTTTGCTTTCAACGTGGATACCGCTGCCGAAGGCGACTTGCGCCGAGCCTCGCGCGACGAGCTCTCTGCCGCCGCACCTGGTATGCAGTTGCACGCGCCCGGCTCCGGATTGGCCCGCATTCTCAAAGATCGCAAGAGCGATCTTTCTGAATCGCCGTGGTTTTATTTGGCACTACTATTGCTCTTGATTGCCGAGCAGGCATTGGCGGTGCATCTAAGTTATCACGTTCGCGGAGACGCACGGACGGCCAACGCATGAACGAACCCGTCACACAACAGGACTTTGTTCTGCGCCGATTGGAAGATGCGTGGCAGCTTGGTGGACGCGAACTCGGCGGCAAGCTGTGGCTCGCAATCGCCGTGCCCGTGTTGATCCTGGGGTTAATCTACGTCGTATGGATGTATCGCCGCGAAAGCCGTACCATCGCCTGGCCGTTTGCCGTCGGACTCGGCCTGGTACGATCCATTGTTTATGTGACTCTCGCCACCGTCTTTCTGTTGCCCGCCTGGCAGACGTGGGAAACAACACAAAAACGATCGCGTGTCGTCGTGTTGATCGATGTATCGCCGAGCATGGCGGAAAAGACCGACGAATTACCGCCGGAAGATGGCACATCGACCAAGTTGCCAAACCGGCTCGACAAAGTCGTACAGTTTCTTGTGGACGCTCAAGCCGCGTTCATCAGCAAATTGTGCGAAAAAAACCCCGTCTATGTGTATCGTTTCGGGGCAAGATTGGATGACGAACCGGCCGTGTTTGTCAAGGATCAACCCACATGGGACGCCCCCCAATGGCAACAGTGGCTGCGACTTGATTCCAAACGATGGCTGCTCGATCAGGTGGATGAGTCAACGCGAGCCGCATTCGCCCGACACTCCGCATTCGAAAACGACAAGCCTGGCACCGCCGACTGGGCCACACAGTGGCTAAAGTTGCCGCCCGCCGATGTGCTACCCGACGGGTTGGATGACGCACAACGCGACAAGTTGATGGCGGCGCGCACCCGGTTAGATCGCCGGCTGGAAGCGCATCGGCAACTTCTACTGGGTACCGACGTCGGCGCGGCGGCGCTGCAATCGTTGAGCAAGGAAGCGGGCAATATGCCGCAGGGCATCATCCTGATTACGGATGGCCGGAGTACGCTTGGCAACGATGCGAGCCTCAGCGAAGCGCATGCCCGCGCTACCAAAGACCGTGTGCCGTTGTTCGCGGTGCTGGTCGGCGAAGATCGGCCTGCCGTGGAGATTCGCATTGCCGACGTACAGACCCCTGAGCAGACGCCGCCCAATGAGAAGTTTGTCGTACGCGCCGAGTTGGATGGCATCGGGTTACCCGACGTTGAAACGACTGTATTTCTCGATGTGTACGCGCCGAAAGCCGAAGTGCCGACCCACACGTTCGAGGCCCGCGTGAAGTTTGCCCCTGGAACGCCTCCACACGTGCAAGCCGAGTTTGCCCTGGACCCGGAGACGCGAACCGACCTGCCCGCTGAGTTGTTCGTGGAAGGCAAGAAAGAGTTCATCGAAGGCGAGTGGAAATTCGTGGTCCGTGTGCCGCGCGACAAACGAGAGGCGTTCGCGGGCAAGGAACATGTTACAGCACCGATCTCTGTGCAAGTTCTGAAGAAGCCGCTGCGTGTGTTGTTAGTTGCGGGTGGTCCGACACACGACTATCAATTCCTCCGAACATTATTGGTGCGCGAATCAGATCAGAAGCGGGCAGAATTGAGCATATTCCTGCAAAACGAAGGCCGGGATGGCCGGAGCGTACAAGACGTACCCGGCGAACGCATGTTGAGCCGCTTTCCATCGTTGCTCAAAACTGAAGATGATCCCGAAGAGAAACCTGACGACCGATATTACAATCTCGCGCGATACGATGCGATCATTGCTTACGACCCGGATTGGACGGAATTCAC
>JANLTA010000972.1:0-7541 GCA_031362705.1 Gemmataceae bacterium
TGTCGTTTTTCACGGACAACGACAATGGCAGGCAAAATAGTCACGGTGAGGCCGACAGCGGCCACGACGCCGCCGATCATCAGTTGTCGCGCTGAGCGCGTAATGACGAAATGATAAAGCCGTTGCGGCGCGTGCCAGCACCAGCTCACCACTCGCCGCGGTGACAGGGCGGCTTGTTTCGCCACGTCGGTGGCCGCGGTACCGGTGGCGCTGGCCATCAGCTTCCCGCTGTCAATGACCGCACCGGTATCCCGGCGAATCATACGCGGAAGTTGGCGCGGATCAAAAAAGCTGACGACGACGACAACGAGATTCCAAATCTCGCGCAGACCGCCACGAATGCTGCGAACCATCGCGGCCAATTGATCAATGGATCGCTGCAACCAGATTTTCACTTGTCGTTCCGACGCCGATGCGGCAACATAAGTGAAGTTTACCCGGCCGGGGCAATGGTGTCAGCCGGGCCATTCTCTACGGAAGCTGATGAGTACTGCGCTGGCCCCTACGACCGCAACCGCCAAACCGGCCGCGACTGCCCGCGCATGGATCGATTGGTGCTTCATCGCCGCGTGGCTCATCGCCGGGCTGGCGACGGCGGGCTGGGTGTTCACGTTGCGACCCGTGTGGGCTTCCAAACCCGATCTGGCCGACCGATTTCTGATTCCGATGGCATCCGGTTGGCTCATTTATCGAGCATGGCCACGGCTTCGCGCGATCGCGCCAGCGCCGATGTTGGCGGGATTGTTGCCACTGGCGCTCGGTTGCGCGATGTTCGCGCTGGGTTGGTACGTGGCCGTGCAAGTCAGTGGCCGGCCTATTGTTGTCTGGTGGCTTACGGCCGCACTGCTGTTGCTCGTCGCAGGATTGGCGCTCGTGCATCTTGGTTGGCCACATGCCAAGTTGCTGTTGTTTCCACTTTTGTTCATTCTCTTTTCGTTGCCTACGCCCGGTCGAGTTTACAATCCGCTGATGCTGCGATTGAAACAGTTCACCACCACGACCGCTCAACATGTGCTGCCGTGGCTCGGCGTGCCGGTTGAACGACCTGACCCGACTGGGTTTGAGCTGCGACTTTCGTCCGGCGATCTCGGCGTCGTGGAAGCGTGCAGCGGCGTCCGCAGCGTCACCGCGCTGACGGCCATTGCCGTGTTGGTTGCCTACTTGCGCGGCTTTGCTTTGTGGCGCGGCCTCCTCCTTGTCGGTCTCACAGTGGGCGTGATAGCCGTGACCAATGCGATTCGTGTCATTGTCACCGGATTGCTTCAGGAGAACTTGGGCCGGGCCGCCATTGAAGGTAAGGCCCACGACGGTCTCGGTGTCGCCGTTGTTCTGGTTGGCTTCGCATTGATCGTTGGTATTTCGTCGCTGATTGCCCCACGAGTGAAAAGTGAAACAACCATTCCGGCGATTTCCGGCGGCCTCCGGCAACTCGGCATCGGCGCGAACTTTCGCGCTGCACTGTGCCTTGCCATGATGCTGCCAGCGTTTGGTGCTTGCGTTTGGGCCGAGCAGTTTCGTGTCGATCACACCGTGGTTGTGCCTCTGGCTGATTTGCCCGAACGTGCCGGCAATTGGCGGAGTGAAACTGTCGACGTTCCTGAAGTAATTAAGGACGAGCTGATGTGCGATCAAGTCGTTCGTCGCATTTATCGCAATGCCGATGGTCAGGAGATTCAGGTTTACATTATGTTCTGGGCTAGTGCCGCTTCGACCGGGCACCAGCATCATCCCGACATTTGCTATCCGTTTCGCGGGTGGGAGGTTACCACATCGCATTTGAAGCCATTGGACCTTCCTGGCGGCGGACAACTTCCCGTGTCCGTGCGCCATTACATTAAGCCCGACCAGCAACAGATACTGTTCTTCTGGACACAGCACGGTCCCCATGTGCTGGCCGACGGTATCGAGAAACCGGAACTCATGTCGGGCCATAGTTGGATCCCCGATCTGCTGAAGAACGGACATCAACCGATCGATTCTGGCGCACGTATCTCGGTGTTGATCGGCACGACGACCCGTGGCACCATTGAACCCGGCGAACGCCTTTTGCGTGACTTCACTCGCGACTTCGCCGATGGGCTGTATCAGCTCTGCCCGTGGGCGCGGCCGCTGGAGCAAAAGGAGCCGCCCACGAAGTAAGTGGTGAGTCGGGTGACTCGCTTACTTCATGCGCGGCTCTTTGTTATTGAAACTCCGCGTCGGCGATCAAACCATAATCGCACCCTGGAATGTGATGTTGGTGGTCACGGTGCTATTTACTCCTTCGCCGTCGTCGTTGCTCGTTGCATTCAAGAATGCGGTTGATGAGCCACCCGCTGGTGCGAATGGCTGCACCGGCACGTTCGGCGCGTTACCGAAATGCTGGTTGAACAAGGCCTGACCTGCGACGATCGTCACCAATCCAGGTCCAGCGGTTTGCGTGAATCCGGCAGGTACGACCTCCAGGACGGTGTGCGGGCCGGCCGGAAGACCGAGCGCATAGCCACCGTTGAAGTGGGAGAAGGTGAATCGTTCGCCTGCATCGAAATGGCTGTTGCCGTTGGCGTCGTCGTAAACGCGGACGCCACCCATGCCGTGTTCGCCTGGGTCGTGCTTGCCGTTGGCATTCGTATCGCGGAACACGCGACCGGTGACAAAGCCGAGTTGAACCGGCGGCGGCGGTGGTGGATTCAGCTTGTTGCCGAAATCGGGACCAGCGACGTTGGCACCACCGGCTACGGCCACCGGTGTCGGCGCTGGCGTGGTCATGGTAAAGTTTGGCGGCACGACTTCGAGAACTGAATAAGTGCCGTCTTTGCCAACCTTGAGATCATAGCCGCCATTCGGGCTGGAGATGACGGCTGGCTCGCCGGGCGTTGTGCTTGTCCCAGGACTCAGCTTGCCGTCGCCATTGAGATCAAGGAAGACAATTACGCCGCCCTGACCCGGCTCGGTGTTTTGCCGAATGCCGTCGCCATTGCCGTCAATGAACACCGTGCCGTGAATTGTGCCGCCCGTCACTGGTGGCGGCGGCAACAGTTGATTGCCAAACAATGGGCCGGCCACGGTCGCGCCGCCACTGACTGCGACCGGAGCGGGCACGCCGGTGGTCATCGTGAAGCCCGGCGGAACGACTTCGAGAACCGAGTAAGTGCCGTCTTTGCCGACCTTGAGGTCGTAACTTCCGTTGAGAGCCGATAACACGAACGGCTCGCCCGGTGTGGTGCTTGTGCTTGCAGGCGTGTACTTGCCGTCATTATTCAGATCAATGAAGACACGCACGCCGGCTTGGCCTGGTTCGGTGCTTTGGCGAATGCCATCGCCGTTGCCATCGACAAACACCGCTCCATGAATGGTTCCGCCGACAGTTGGTGGCGGTGCATTGAGTTTGTTGCCGAACGTTGGTCCGGGAATCAATGTGTTGCCCGGTGGAACAGTCGGCGGCAAAGTCACCTGCGTGGGATTCGTCGTTGTCTGCGTGAAGTTCGGTGGCACGATCTGCAACACATTGAAGGTGCCGACCGCGTTGGTCAGCAATTGATACTTGCCGTCCGGCGCCGTGACAGTTCCCACATCGCCAATCGTGCCGGCCGTGGGCGGATCAAACTTGCCGTTGTTGTTGAAATCGATGAACACTGGAACACCGCCCATGCCGGGTTCGGTGTTTTGGCGTATGCCGTCGCCGTTGGCGTCGTTGAACACAGAGCCGACGATGGCAGCCGGTGCGAGCCGGTTTTCCATGGTCTCCAGGCTTGGCCGCCGCTGGAGCAGCGCCGAGGCCCGGGACTTACGAGACCGAGTTACCGGTGCGAAACGGAATTTCATGTGCGAGACCCTCGTGAGATGAAAGGCGAATACCGCTGTTCAGGAGACCCACCGGACCACCGGGTTATCACCCGATCGCGGCGATGAATGGCAATGTTGCCAAGGTATGAAACACCCTGAAACAACAGCCAGTAGCGGATTTTAACTGGCGGCACACGATATAACAAGCAAATAGTGCCTGAATTTCCAATTAATATGAGACGCCGGTGAGGCCGGACAATGCTCCAAGGCGAGCGTCGATGCGTAAACTCGACGTGGTTTTGGTTTTCGCATTGACGCAGACTCCACGCCGGTCACGCGAATCAACGCGGCCGCAAGCCTGGTCGCGACACTTTGCGCCCGCCAAGCTTCAGGCCCACGGCCGCGTTGGCTGCAAATTTCAGTTGTCAAAGAACACTCTCGCTGGCGATAAACCACCAGCCGCTCGGTCCCGATCCACAGACCACTAACCACTAACACCTAACAACTCCCTCGCTCCCCAGGTCCGCCCGCGCGCAATGCCACGCGCTGGAAAGGCGATAGCCGCGGGCTCTTGGGGATAATGGTCACGCTCGCCGCGACCGCGGCGGCCAACCGTGTTGCCACACTCGAGGTGGGCGCGTGTGGCGCTTTGTTTGTGAGCCGAATAGGTCGGCTCATTTGTCGCTGATGGCGAGGGGGTGGGAGGTGAGGTTGTTTACGCGACAGTAACGCCGGATCGTGTTGTCCCGCGGCATCGCCTTTCAACGTCACAAGTTCATCCGCGGATTTCGTTGACTTCACAGATGGGCAACCCATTCCGGCATTGGTCTTCCAACTGCTGCATCAACTCGATCCACAGACCAACTCCACATTGACGCCGATGGACGGACTGGATCCGAACCCGCCCAGTTGCGTCAATCATCGGCTCCGGAAGCCGATTTACACAAGTGTACACTATTTTAATTTCAGAGTCAAATCTTCGTAGCGGAATTCGTCGGAATTCCGCAATTCACTGAAAGCCGGGACATCGTGGCATGGCCGTCGGGGCATCTGGCACAAAAGAGGAGACGTACGGTCAAAGCCGCAACCAGTTCCGGAGACTCGGCCGCAGCGAGCGTCGATGCGTCAGCTCGACGTGGTCTTGGTTTTCAAGGCGACGCTGACTCCACGCCGGGCTTACGCTCCGACGCTCGCCAGGTTTCTCGAGCGCAGCTCGGCATTGGCGAGCCGGAAGATGGTGCCGTTCCTTGCGTTTGTTGGCTGGCTGCTGTATACCGACGATACACACATTGACTGCGAGGTCCGTCATGAGTCAACGTATTCGTCTTATTGTCCAAGCGCTTGAGAATCGCGAAGTACCGGCATTGTTTACGGTCATGAACTTGTTGGATTCCGGCGCGGGATCATTGCGCCAGGCGATCTTGGATGCGAATACGCTTGCCGGAGCAGACACGATTGATTTTGCGGTGCAAGGGACCATCACGCTTACGACCGGTGAGTTGTCGATCACCCAGGACCTGACAATCAATGGACCTGGAGCCAATCTACTGCAAATCAGCGGCAATAATGCCAGTCGCGTAATGAACTCGGGGTTTAGCGTCGTCACAGTTTTTGATTTGACGATTTCCAATGGTACGGCGAGTGTCGGGGGTGGTTACATCGGGCTAGGCCAAGCTAGTTTCACGCGGTGTAACTTTTCGGGCAACAATGCACAGTACGGCGGGGGCATTTCTTCGGGTGACGGTTTTCAAGCAATTACGACCCTGACACTCAATGACTGCGTCTTGACCGGCAACACGGCAACACAACGCGGCGGCGGTGCTTGGATCCAAGATAGCGTTATGGTAAAGAACTGCACGTTTATTAACAACAAGTGCAAAAACGGCGGCGGCATTTACTTGGAATACACCGGTACCATCGATTCATGCACAATCTCAAGCAATACGGCCACGATGTCGGGCGGCGGCATCTTGAGCTACGGGGCTTTCGGCGCTATCACTGTGTTGAATAGCAGGATCAACAACAATACTTCGAGCGGGGATGGAGGCGGCGTATATGGTACTTTCAATGCTCCCCAACTCATCAACTGCACGATTACCGGCAACATCGCGGGCGGCGACGGCGGGGGCATCGCTGCAAACTCAATCATCCCCAATGCGCAATTAAGGGTCGCCAACTCAACCATCGCCAACAATTCGGCGGCAGGCAACGGCGGCGGTCTCGCAACCCGTGCAACGGCCGACTCGTTCCCACTTGTCATTGCCGTAAGCAACAGCACGATTTCCGGCAACACTGCAGGAGGCGATGGCGGCGGGCTGCACGTCAGCCCTACAAGCGCAACCTATCAAAATTTCCGCATCCGCAATAGTACCGTGACCAGCAACATCGCCAGTGGCAAGGGCGGCGGCATCGTGGGTTTGGCCGGCTTCCCGCTCACATTGGCCAGTACCATCGTAGCCAAGAACAGTGCCCCGAACGCCGCCGACGTGTATCGTGACGCCAAGTTGGCACTGAGCACGTGTCTGGTCTCTGATATCGGTGGCATCGGAACTACGACGGGCTTAGTTTCTATGGGCGTCGACCCGCTGCTCGCCCCGTTGGCCAACAACGGTGGCGCGACTCTGACGCACGCGCTTTTGCCTGGCAGCCCGGCAATCAACAAAGGGTCTAACCCTAGCTTCTTGTCAACTGATCAACGCGGCATTGGATATTCGCGCGACATCAACGGCGTGGATATAGGTGCCTTTGAGACTCAGTCCCCGCGCGTTGGCAGCGTGTTGATTGGCGATGGCACGGCACAGCGCTCGCGAGTCACGAGCCTCGCGGTTACGTTCAATTCCCCGGTAACACTACCTGCCAACCCGGCGACGGCGTTCGAACTCAAGCGGCAAAGCGACGGCGCACAAGTTACGCTCGACGGCACGACGGTGGGCAACACCGTGACGCTGATCTTTGCCGGTGGCCCCATCGACTTCGGTTCACTGGCTGATGGTCGGTACACGCTGACCGTAATCGCGAGCCAGGTTTCGAACGCGTACGACCAGCTCGATGGTGACGGCGATGGCAGCGGAGGCGACAACTACGTCCTCATTGGCACCCCCGCCAACGGCCTCTTCCGTATCTATGGTGATGCCGATGGAGACGGCGCGGTTGCCACGAGCGACTTCATTCAGTTCCGTTTGGCATTCGGTGGCACGAGCGCTGTGTTTGATTTCGATGGCGACGGTAGCGTGTCTGCCAGTGACTTCATCGAATTCCGGTTGCGGTTTGGCGGGTCAGTGTGAATTGTGGTTAGTTGTCAGTGGTTAGTGGTCAGAATTGAGCTGTGTTACGCCTGCGGCTGCACATCAATCCCCGTCGTTTGGCTTGGCGGACAAAACAAATCCAGCGCTACGGTATCTTCAATCGCGTCGGCGCCGTGCGGCACTTGGGATGGCAGCACCAGGACTTCGCCGGCGCCGACTTCCAATATTCGCGTCGCGCCGTTGCTGCCGTCCTGAATGTGAAACCGCAACTTGCCGCTGACGATGCACGATATCTGTTCGTTCTCGTGGGCATGAATCGGGACGGAGCAACCACGCTTCAAGACAATCCGCGAGATCATCATCTTCTCGCCGATCACGCGTTGCCGCTCCAGCAGCGCCATCGGCGAATCGGTGGGCAGGTCGGACCAGCGGTGCATCGTCGCTTTGTTCATGGGTAACTCCAAAAATCATTGTGGCCGCGGGATATTGTCGGCGCGACTCTTCCAAAAACCAGTGGGCTGAGCAAGCGGT
>JANLTA010000978.1:0-8221 GCA_031362705.1 Gemmataceae bacterium
GCCGCTTGCGGCTTAGCGCGTAAATATTCCATATCTCATGCCAAACCCTATTGTAATCGCGCACCATCTGATCTGGACCGCGTATGGCTGGTGGCTGCCCAACGACCCGCGCGGTAGTGGATCGACGACTATTCGCAATGATGTCATCGCTGAACTCGGTGACGTGCATCTGGGTCGAAAAAAAGTACAACCGGTCGGCAAGGAAGTCCGCGAGTTCTATGAAAAAGCGCATCCGCTTTTACAACATCCCGCGTTGACATTCGACGAAGTCGCACGCAACGAAATCGCTGCTTCCTTTGCCGAGGTCATCGCGGCTGAGAAGTACACGTGCTACGCCTGCGCCATCATGCCCGATCACGTACACATTCTCGTCCGCAAACACAAACACCTTGCCGAACAGATGATCGACAATCTGAAGTCTTCAAGCCGCTTGCGGCTTAGCGCGTCAAGTATCAGAACCAGAAACCACCCCACGTGGACCGGTGGCCGAGGTTGGAAGGTGTTTTTAGATCATCCAGACGAGATCCGCCGCACGATCCCATACATCGAAAACATCCGCGGCCGCTGGGGCTGCCGCAACAACATTGGCCCTTCGTCAAACCCTACGACGGTTGGCCCCTCCATCTTGGTCACAGCCCCTTCTCACCCTACGCACAAGGCCTCAAATCCGTCGGTCGTTATTCCAATTGATCCACGTTGGCGACATTGCACGAACACCCGAATATTGCCCTTTATCTTGTTACCCTTGACTTACTCGCAAGAATATGCACGTGCCCAAATAACTGCCTTGCTAGGGACGATGTCATCAAACTGTATTGGCGGAGTGGTTTGTATGTGAGGTGATTCCACGATTCGCATTGTAGCGTAGAGTCCATCGAGGTTCGTCGATACTTCCCCTGAGAACACTAGGCAATTCACCCACCTCGTGGCATCATTGCCGCGAGGAAAGTGACAGTAACTGACCGCTTACTGTCACTTGCCGTTGGCCCGGGACGCCCAGTCCCGGGCGGCGGTTCGTTCAGATTACTGTTGAAGCCCGACAAACAAAAAAAAGCCCACCCGTTGCAACGGGTGGGCTTTTTGCGTTTTAGAACTGGTCCAACCAGAAGTGGTTGCCGCGGTAGTATTTGTGCGGCTCAAACAAGTCGTAGCGCCAACCCTTTTCCAGGAACGGCGGGTAAGCCATGTACGCCGGCGGGCGTTGGTATGGCTGGCCCGGCTGCTCTGGCCATTGCGGGCTTTGCGTCGGCCAGTAGCTGTGGGGGTAGTAGTAGTACGGGTAGTAATAGAAGCGGGGCAGCTGTGGGCTTTGGGCGCGGGCGGGGCCGGCGAACGCGGCCAATGTCACCAAGCCGGCCATCAGCGCGAACAGGCAGCGTCGCATGGCTTCCTCCTGACGTTGAACGGTCGGGCACGACCGTGGCATCCATGTCCATGTCGGTATCGGCCGAACCCGCGCCGCCGCACCGGCCGGACCACGGGTTTCGCTCATTCCCCGGTCAGGTCGTAGCGGGTGGAACGGTCGCGCCCAAAGCGTAAATTGACTCCATGACCGACCACGTTGCGTACGACAATCCGCTGATTACCCGTTACGCTGGCCAGGAGATGGTCCACCGTTGGGGGCCGCAACGCAAGTTCTCCATCTGGCGACGGCTGTGGCTGGCGCTGGCCGAGTCGCAGGCCGAATTGGGGATGACCACTGATGATGGCGTCACGCCGCGCATCCGGCCCGAACAACTGGCCGAGTTGCGGCAACACCTCGACGACATCGACTTCGCCAAAGCCGGCGAATACGAAAAACGGTTTCGCCATGATGTCATGGCTCACATTCACACGTTGGGCGATGTTGCTCCCGGTTGCCGCGACATCCTGCATCTTGGTGCCACAAGCTGCTTCGTAACGGACAATACCGACCTAATTCTCCTGCGTGAGTCGTTGCAGGCCGTGCGCGATCAATTGGTCGGCATTGTCGATGGTTTGGCCCGGTTTGCCGAGCGCCACCGCGATGTGGCATGTCTGGGATACACCCACTTCCAACCGGCCCAGCTCACAACGGTAGGCAAGCGGTCATGCCTGTGGTGCTACGACTATGTGATCGATCTCGAGGAAGTGGAACGCCGGCTTGCCGGGCTGAAGTTCCGCGGGGCCAAGGGGACGACCGGCACCCAGGCCAGCTTCCTAGCCCTGTTTCGGGGCGATCATGCCAAGGTTCAGGAATTGGACCGCCGAGTGGCGGCCAAGATGGGCTTTGCCAGCGTGTACCCGGTGACCGGGCAAACCTACTCGCGCAAGGTCGATGGCCAGGTATTGGACGCCCTGGCAGGGTTTGCTCAGTCCTCTCATAAAGCTGCCACAGACTGGCGACTTTTGGCCCATGAGCGAGAGTGGGACGAACCGGCCGAAACCGACCAAATCGGCTCGTCGGCGATGGCGTACAAAAAAAACCCGATGCGATCTGAACGGGTGTGCAGTATAGCGAGATGGGTCATGGGACTGCCAGCAATGGCCGGTCAGACCACGGCGACCCAATGGCTGGAACGCACGTTGGACGACTCAGCAAGCCGTCGGTTGTACCTGCCGCAGGCCTTCCTCGGAACGAATGCAATTGCCCGTCTGCTGTTGAACGTGATCAATGGCATGTCCATCAACCCGGCAGTCATCGCCAGTCACGTTGCCGAGGAGCTACCGTTCATGGCGACGGAAAATCTGCTCATGGCAGCAGTCGCGGCCGGTGCGGACCGGCAGGTAGTCCATGAACGTATCCGCCTTAATTCGCAACAAGTTACGGCGAATCTCAAGTCAGGAACCGGCCGCAATGACCTGATCGAGCGTCTGCAAGCCGACCCGGCGTTTACCGGAGTGAACTTCACTGCAGTCCTCAATCCGCGTCAGTACGTCGGACGCGCGCCGGAACAGACTACCGAGTTTATCCAGGAGGTTGTCAAACCGATTCGCGATCGCTATCCTTCGCTTCTCAACCAATCCGCAAACGTGCACATTTAACATGCGGATAGCTGCGCATATCGGGATATGTGCGCAGATTGTAGAACTTAAAACGAGTTGAATGCCTGCGTCGCATTTACGGACTGGCCGGTCCGTAAGGGTTGCCATCCTGTTTTCCCACAGTACCAATGGGGAATACCTCAAGGTCCACTCTGCCGCCCTGCCGAGCCTACTGGAAGAGGTGATTGCTCCAGCGACGTACAGACAGGAGGCAGCAAATGTACACCTCGATGCTCGGGCTGGCCGCTACGGCCTGGCTCGCTTCGACCGCACCGAACTGGCAGACTGACTACCGCGAGGCCAAGGCCTTGGCCGCTCGTGAAAGTAAACCGCTTGTGGTTGTTATGTGTACCGGGGCACCCGCCTGGAACGGTATCGCAGCCGAAGGCAGCCTCAGTCCGGAGGCCCTCAAGGCACTCAAGGACTCCTACATCTGCCTCTACATGGATACGGACACCCCGAAGGGCCGCCGGCTGGCGGCCGACTTCGACATCACGGGTACGGCTCTCATAATTAGCGACAAGACGGGCGACCTACAGGCGTATCGCCACGACGGCGTTCAATCCGCCAGCCAGCTCACCGAAGTTTTTAGGCAGTACGCCAGTCCGGATCGGGTGGTCACCACAACCGACACCAACCGGGCCAGCCAATCCAACTACGCCCCGGCCTACTTCAACCCGCCGGCCATTCAACAACAGTGCCTGACCTGAAGGTAACAACCTCCGCTCGGCCGTGTGCTGAGTAATGCGAAAAGCCCATCCGGCAACGGGTGGGCTTTTTTGTTTGCGTCAGCGTCAGGTCAAAAGTCCAACACCTCGACGCGCGATGCCAGATACAGTGACACACCCGCAGGTATTAGCCACAACAACATCGTCACGAAATCTCTCGACCTGCCGGTGAGCCGGCTTAACCCTGCCAGCGACAACAATCCAAGTGCCAGCGGCGCGGCCGCCATCAGTGAATAGCTCATGGCGGGCACCTGGCTGAATGTGTCCTGTTGAGCGATCAGCATCAATCCGGGGATACCGAGTGCTGATACCGCCGCGACTGCAGCAGCGTTCGACCGGAACCACCATGCCAACACGGCGATACCCATCAACGCGGACGAGCTGATCACGCCGATGTCCGAATAACGCAAACTACGCGAAAACAACATCAACGTGCCCGCAGCCCCCACGGCCAACGCGGCCGTGAAAGGCAACAGTCCGCCGGCTTCGTATTCATCGAGCAACCACCAGATACACAGTGTTAGTAACGTAAATCCGGCGGTGTATGCGTAATGTTGGTTCGGTGTTTCAGCCGGCGACAATAACCAGCCGCCGACGCCAGCGACAATGAGTTTCGTCAACCAGCCCAACGACGTGGACATTTCAGACAGCACGCTCGCGATCAATCCTGCGACCACGATCCAAGGCAGCCAGTAGCGAGCCGGAGGAATGACGGCCTTGTGGTCATTCGCGCCGGTGACTGCGGCTTGAAGTGACTGCCCAAGCTCTCTGGCCTGGAGACGATGTCCCGAATTCAAGCGAAAATCTACGGCGTCGCGCTGCCAATTGCCGGCGACGAAGCCGCAGGCAATTGCGAGTGCTGCGGGCACCGTGCCGCGGCGTATCACTGGCAACAGCGACGCGACAAAATACACCACGGCCGCCACGCCGGCGGCGGGTAACACCGCCGTGCGTAGCGCATCAATGACTTCACTCATCGGAGGCAGTGCGGCCATTACTTGGCCTTGCCGTCCAGCTTGACTTTGATTTCCACATTGTCATCGACTTTGCCTTTGCCGTATTTCACGTCCCAGTCAAAGCGGTTAATTTTGAACGTACTTTCGAGCTTCAACGAATCGCCTGTCTGGGTGATCTTCGCCGGCATCGTGATTTCTTTCGATTTGCCATGCATGTCGAGCTTGCCCGTCATCTTGTAGCCGTCCTTGTCCTTCTCCACTTTCGTGACGGTGAATTTGCTCTTCGGATTATTCTTCACGTCGAAGAAGTCCGGCGACTTGAGATGGTTGGTGAGTTTTTCGTCGTCGGTGAACATCGAGTTCATGTCGATTTCGACATCGACTTTGAGAGTCGTCAGATCCGCGCCGAACTTGGCGTTGCCCGTGAGTTTTTTGAAACCGCCATCGTGCTTACCCGACGGCTTGGTGCCCACGAAGGTGATCTTGCAGTTTTCGCCCGTGAGCGGAACTGTGGTGTCGGCCAGCATCGCTCCCGTGCTGAGTGCCGCCGCGAGAATGAGAAAACGCACCATAACTGTCTCCATGTTGAGTGTTCTGGGCTAAGGATTAGAGTATCAGGGCGGTTCGAATTGAAGCAAAAACTCCTCTTTACATTTTCGCAGCAACTTGGCATAGCGTCCGCCTTGACTTGGGATAGTTACGCGCGATCCGAACACGGCCTGCGGGGGCGGGCCGATGGGGGCAGGACGCCATGATGCGACGATTTAATTGCGCTTTAGCGCTTTTGCTGCTCGGTTCCACGGCAGTGTTGGCTGCGCCGGTGAAGAATGATCCGGGGTTGAACGCCTTTCAGCGCTTCAACGGCGGTCCGCCAACTTCACCGGTTGCCACGCCGGAGAAGCCGAGACCTCGGCCATCCGAAATCGAGAAGAAGGCGGTGGAGACTGCGGCCGCTGTTCGCGCCCAGGAAGAGGCCAATCTCCTGCGTCGCCTGGCCGTCTGTGATCGCCTCAAGCAGATTGCCTTGGAGACGGGCGACACCAAGCTCGAAGACGACGCGATGCGAATGGAACTTAAAGCCGAAGAGGTCTATCGTCAACGAACGAAGAGCCTTACCGGCAAGACCGCCCCGTCGGACGGGGGAGGGCGGAAATGAAAAAGACACTTTGTATGCTGTTCGCGACGGGACTGTTAGGCGGCTGCACGCCGACCAACATGTTGCAGCCAACGTTCCAGGCCGTAGCGCCTGAGAAAGAGGCGAAGTCCGAATTGGATGTACCACGGCGCGAGACGCGCTCGGACAACCGCAAGCCGGTGTCGGCCAAGGACGTTACCGAACGCACCGCCCAGCAGACGCTGCGCGACCTGGATGCCGAGCTTGAGAACGACAGCAGCGACAAGCCGGCGAAGAACTAATGCGATCATTCTCGTTCATCCGCAAAGCCGGCGAGCTGGGTGCTGCGGGATGGTTGCCGTAGCTTCAACAAGCCGCGCGATTCGATTTGGCGGATGCGTTCGCGGGTGATGCCGTAGCGGCGGGCGACCTCGTCCAGCGTGCGGGCTTGGCCGTCGCGCAGGCCGAAGCGCATTTCAATCACTTCCCGTTCGCGCGGACTGAGCGACTTCAATACTTCGCCGACGCGGTTACGCAGCAGCGCGCGATCCACTGTCTCGCCTGGGTTCGGCTCGGATTGATTGCCGAGGAAGTCTTCCAATGCGCGTTCGCCGTCGTCGCCGACGGGATCGTTCAAGCTCACCGGATGCTTGCCGACGATACGTAGCGACCGCACCTCGGGTACTGGCAGCTTCATTTCTTTGGCGATTTCTTCAATGGACGGCTCACGGAACAGCTTGAGGACCAACTCGCCGCGAACACGTTCAACAGCCGCTAACATTCCAATCTGATGGCACGGTACGCGCACGGTACGGGCATGGTCGGCCAGCGACCGGGTGATACCCTGGCGAATCCACCACGTGGCATAGGTGCCGAACTTGAAGCCCATGCGATGTTCGTATTTATCGACCGCCCGCATCAGGCCGCGGTTGCCTTCCTGGATCAGGTCGGCAAACGCCAACCCGCGATTGCGGTAGCGCTTGGCGATGGATACGACGAGGCGCAGATTCGCCTCGGCCATCGCCCGGCGATTCTTCTGATAGCAAATCTGTCGCGTCTGCAGCACGCGGACAAACATGTCCAAGTCTTGCTGCGCGATCAGGAATGGTCGGAGCGCTTCACGCAATGCACGGTTGTGCTTCGAGCGCACCTTCACGGACGCTGACCGGACGGGTCGTGAGAACTGGTCCTGCCACTCCGCCGCCTTGGCGATCAGATCATTGACCCAATGTTCGATGATTTCCGTGCGCGGCGACAGTTCTTCGCCAATGCGCGCGGCCTTTTGCAGCGTGCGCCAGAGTTGCAGCCGGCCACGCTTGCGGCCAATCTGCGAATCGGCACGCATGAGCACGACGAACTCGGCGTCGAGCCGATGCACGAAGCGCTGTAGGGTCGTCAGGTTGGTCGGCAGCCGCTTCTGAATGGCGTCGCGCGTTTTGCCGCGACTGGTGACAACTTCAATCACCGGGTCAATCAGCAAATCACCGGACTTAACTTTCTTGAATGTCGCCAACGTCCGGCGCAACACGGGGCCGCACAACAACGCGGCATGGCGAAAGCGATCGCGGGCATTCTCCAAGGCGATGGCCATTGAAAGTTCTTGGACGCGATTCAAAAGTGGAATCGCACCCATCTGCCGGAGGTACACGCCCAGCGTGTCGTCGGCGGCCGTGTCGTCGTGTTCCTCGACCGCCTTTTCCTCGGCGACTTCCTCGTCTTGCTCATCGTCGTCCGTTTCCTCGACGACGTCTTCATCCTCGTCATCAAGTTCAATGACGGGCTGCGGTTTCGGTACGAACGCCGGCGCGGTCCGCGCAGACCGGCGGCGCAACGGCTCGGCGGGCCGACGCAAGATTCGCGAGTGTTGTTTCTTGACTGTCATCCGGTTCTCGACCGGACCACCGATAACAACGGCTGCAAAACGCGATGCTGACGGGACTGGCGTGGCGACGGCAAAATCGCCCCACATACCCGAAGGGAATCGGCGACCCCCGCCGACACCGGGTCCGTTAGGTGATCCGACCAATTATACGTTGCGGATTGGGCCGAAAGTAAAGTCCCGAACACTAAATATGTCAAAGTTTTTGGCGAGCGACCTGGTCCTGAAAATATCGCAGAGTTCGATCCAACCCCTGACGGCGTGAGACTTTAGGCTCCCAACCCAACAATTGCCGTGCCCGAGTGATGTCCGGCTGTCGGACCTTTGGATCGTCTTGCGGTAGCGGTTTGTACACTATCGCAGCTTCGCCGCCGATGAGGGTTTTGATCTCCTGCGCGAACTCGAGGATGGTAATCTCATCCGGATTGCCAAGGTTAACTGGTTCGTGGAAATCCGTGAAAAGCAACCGGTAGATTCCTTCGACCAAATCGCTGACATAGCAAAACGAGCGTGTTTGGGAGCCATCGCCGTACACAGTGAG
>JANLTA010000990.1:0-2863 GCA_031362705.1 Gemmataceae bacterium
CGTTACCGATGACGGTGCTGCATTCACTGTAATAGGCGCGATCGCGTTGCAGGGCATAAGACTCGTCGCGCCGACTTTAGGCGAGACGGTAGTGGTTACGGGACTCGGGTTGGTCGGGCTTCTGGCCGTGCAACTTCTTAGGGCTCATGGTTGCAGGGTTCTGGGAATCGACTATGACGAAACGCGAATTGCTATCGCACGTCGTTACGGCGCTGAAACTGTCAACGCGGGGCAAGTCGACGTGGTTGCGGCGGCTCGCGCGTTTGCGCGTGGACGCGGAGTAGATGCTGTCATCCTAACCGCTGCCACGGAAAGCAGCGAACCGGTGCACCAGGCAGCAGCGATGTGTCGTAAACGCGGCCGTATCGTCCTTGTCGGAGTAACTGGGCTGGAGCTGTCTCGAGCTGACTTCTATGAAAAGGAGCTAACGTTTCAGGTTTCCTGTTCCTATGGTCCTGGTCGTTACGACGCTGCATACGAGGAGAGGGGTCAAGACTATCCATTTGGACTCGTGCGATGGACTGAACAGCGCAATTTCGAAGCTGTGGTCGACATGATGTCCGATAGTCGGCTGGATGTCCTGCCGCTGATTACGCACCGGTTTCCCATGACGGAGGCTAGCCGAGCCTATGCGGTACTCTCGGGTTCGGACCCTTCGCTTGGAATACTGCTGGAGTATCCCAGTGCGGCATCGTCGCCAGTCGGAGGTTCGACACTGGTTCGCACGGTGTCGTTTGCTGTTGGACCGGCAATTGCTTGCACACCGGGTGTTAGTGTCATCGGTGCGGGCAATTATTCATCTGCAGTCTTGTTGCCTGCATTGAAAAACGCGAGTGCGAGACTGCGTCTGATAGCGACGGCAGGTGGTGCGGCGGGCGTGTTGGCTGCGCGGAAATTCGGCTTCGAATCGGCAACGACGGATGTCGACTCGGTCTTTGGCGACCAGGATACATCCGCCGTTGTCGTTGCGACTCGTCACGACAGTCATGCGGAATACGTGCGGCGTGCATTGCGTGCCCGTAAGCATGTGTTCGTAGAGAAACCTCTTTGCCTTAACCTAACGGAACTTGAGAACATTGAGTCCGAGTACAATAAGCTTTTGGTTGCCGGCGCCGCGCCGATTCTGACGGTGGGGTTTAACAGACGATTCTCGCCGTTCATCCTGCGTGCACGCGAATTGCTGTCCACCATGCCGACGATACCGAAAGCGATCGTAATTGTTGTCAACGGTGGCGCGGTGCCTGCCGAGCATTGGACGCAGGATTTGTTAGTCGGTGGTGGGCGTATAATAGGAGAAGCGTGCCACTTCATCGATCTTTTGCGTTTCCTAACAGGCGTCCCGATTTCATCGAATCGCCGTTCCGCGATGAGATCGGAGTCGGGCGACACTGTAACATTGTCATTTGAATTCACCGACGGCTCCATAGGTACCGTGCACTACTTCGCCAACGGGCACCGTGCGGTACCCAAAGAACGAGTCGAAATATTCTGCGCAGGGCGGGTGTTGCGCATCGACAATTTTCGAAGTCTCAGTGCTTGGGGCTGGAAGGGCTTTAAGTCTTTCAGCAGCTGGCGTCAGGACAAAGGGCAATCCGGATTGGTGTCCGCATTTGTTGACGCAATCGCCGGGCGAGCGAAACCGCCTATTCCTGTCGAAGAGATTTTCGAAGTAGCCCGTCTCACAATTCTTTTGAAAAGTTGAATCTGTTCTTGTTAGGTTCTAGATACTGGCACACGCTGCGGTATCTTAAAGCGCGCCAGGTATTTGGCAGAGCTTTGTTCAGAATTCGCCGCCCAAGCCCGGATTGTCGACCCGCGCCGGCGTTACGGCTCAAGCCTGCTTCAGAAAGGTGGATGCAGCTGGCGTTACGCCATCAGTCGCTGGTCGGCCCGCAGTCATGGTACTTACTCGGTGTGCAGCGAGATTTGGCGGATATCGGCTGGGACGCCGACCATGTGCCATTGTTATGGCGGTATAACCAGCATTATTTTTACGATTTGGTAGCCGCGGATTCGACGTCGCGCGAGGCGTGGCATCGTGCGTTAATCAAACGGTGGATCTTGGAAAATCCACCTGCCCAAGGCACGGGATGGGACCCATATCCAGTGTCATTGCGCATAGTGAACTGGATTAAGTGGATGCACCAGCGCGCCGGGGTGCAAGCATCGGGTGAATGCTTGCCGGCAGAGTTCGTGCGCGCCGTCAACCAAAGTCTCGCGACTCAGGCGAGATGGCTAATCAAGCGGCTCGAGTGGCACCTCTTGGGAAACCATTTGTTTGCGAATGCCAAAGCACTGGTCTTCGCTGGTTTGTATTTCGACAGCGACGAATCCGATGGTTGGCTGCGTAGCGCGCTGGGAATTCTGGACGAGCAATGCGCCGAGCAGCTACTCGCCGATGGCGGGCATTTTGAGCGAAGTCCGATGTATCACGCATTGGCGCTGGAGGATGTTCTCGATTTGGTGAACATTGCTGTCACATACCAAGGTGCCGTTCAACAGCACATCATTGAAAGATGGCGATCAATGGCTGCATCGATGTTGTCTTTTCTCAATGGGATGTCTCACCCGGATGGCGAGATATCGTTGTTTAATGACTCGGCGTTTGGAGTCGTACCGGCGCCGAGTTCATTGGGGACCTACGCTGCAAGGCTCGGTGTTGATCCCGTGTTCAGGGGCGTAAGGTACTCGTCCGGCGGTGTACAGTGTGACTGCTGGCCAGACAGCGGATATCTTCACTTGAGTACAGCGTTAGCCAGTCTGTTTCTGGATTGCGGACCGATCGGTCCCGATTACCTGCCAGGGCATGCCCATGCGGATAGTCTGGGTTTCGAGCTTTCGGTGTATGGCCACCGTCTGTTAG
>JANLTA010001001.1:0-1616 GCA_031362705.1 Gemmataceae bacterium
GTTTCTTATTTCAAGTGTTCCATACGAGCGTATTGGTTGATCGTCGCAAGCAAGAAGGCGCTGGCGCTGATCCAGCACACGTGGTGGGCCAAGCCCGTGGCTTCCAGGACAACGGCCGCCACTTCGGCTTGTTTTTCGATCCGGGTGGGTGGCCTCGTCCAATGGTAGATTTGATCCCAGCACCGTCTGTCAATCGAAAACGTTTTGGTGGAGTTCGATGATGAGCGTCAGGCAGCAGCGTGTGCTGGTTGCGAGCCGACGCGACGACCACGACGACGACGACTTCGGCTTTTCGACATCGCTAAGTATGGCACCATTGTCTACCCATGACTCAGCATTGCGTACAATCATGCAGCACCCGCTGGAATGGATGATGAAGCGCATGCCAGGACCATTGCCCTTTTACAAACCCATTTACAAAGCCAGCTCAAGTATACCTTGCAACCGCACAACAATCTGATTCGACATTCAGTGAAGTCAGTTTGGCCGCCGATCGGCTGCAAGATGAAGCGGTCGTGCTCACCCAACACACTTCGGTCACGGGCAAGCCGTTGGAACAATACGATGCCGTGAACAAAAAGGCGGTCGCGACGGACGGGCTGTTTCAAGGGCACGGCGATGGTTCAAGGATTGTCCAAGGTCAAGGTGGATGATATGGAAGAGTTTGAAGCCGTCTTTTGTATTGGTTGATACCGCTAGAGTCTACTTCGGCAACGAATGTGGCGGCAAAGCCACGTTGGAACAGCATCAACGGGGAAAAGCCGAAAAAGAAATCGTCCGAGCCCGCTTCGGACAGTTTGGAGTACTTTCGACGCGCTATGGCTCTGCAAGAAGCCGCTCTCGATCTCATGAATCAGGCCATAGCCGCTCTCGATCTCATCAAGCAGGCCGTAGCAGAATCAAGGGGACTCAACAAATTGCGGCCGCCGCCGCAGCCCAAACTCATGCGATTGCGGCTGATGAACGCGTGGCCATGCTCATTTATACGCTCTTCCACGGTATCGCCCCTCGCGCAGTAACCCTTCTTGAATCTCGTCCAACGTCGCGTTCAGCAGCAAAACCACCTCCCTCCCGATATCCTCGACGCAGTCGTGTCGCCATACTTGCACGTGTTGGCCCATTGTCGACCAAAGTATTGCATTTGTCGAGATGGTTGGTTACAGCCCGTGATTCGCAAGCATTCTCGCCGTTCGACATTGAGCTGCGCTCGGTGGAGCGTCAACTGGACCTTTTCGGATGCGGGAAAGGCGGTCGCCCGGTTGTTTTTGGCCAATCGCAATCGCCGCGTCTTTTTTCCATGAGCAGCAACAACATCGTCTTAATAACATTGTTGCGCGAGGGAGTGTTGGTGCAAGAAAGTTCGGTCGACTCGAAACGAGACCTCGAGAATGCCTTGCGATCGGCCTGCAATACCTTTATCGACCACGCCGAGCGATCGATCGATTGCGGGAGACATGATGGACCAGACCCGTGCACTCAAAGTGCATTACGCCGCGTTCCACGTCACGGCCGGAAAAACAACAAGTCGGCGGAGGAGGCTGCATCATCGCCCGCCGTGGCAACGACGGACCAAGTGAGTGCCGTGTTGGAAGCCTTGGCCGCCGACTCGTCGTCGG
>JANLTA010001019.1:0-2260 GCA_031362705.1 Gemmataceae bacterium
GGTTACCCGCCGCATGGCCGCATCCAGGCCCAGGCCGGATTCGACGCACACGACCATTAGATCCAGCGCGTCGGGAAGGCAGAGGAAGATGGCCTGCTGACGTTGTTTGACCAAGAACCACAAGCCGATGGATGGCAAGTAGAAGCCCAGACCGCCGCACGCGATGACGTATTGGGCCGCTTTGAACGTGACGCCGTCTTTGTAACTGAAATACATACCGGCAAGCGCCAGGCAGCCGATGAACGACACCATGCGGATGCCCTGGTAAATGCGCGGGGCAGCCTCGCTGCGAAAGCCGGCGTTGGCCAGCCGGATGCGCAGCTTGTCGCGTTCCAGTTCCGATTGAGGTTCAAGAGCACCACCGAGCGAGGTGGCCGCATCTTTAATGCCGGCGAAGCGATTGGCTTTCTCGCCGACGTTCAGGTCAATGTTGGAAAGCGTGTTGGGACGACCGATGCGATCGAGCCGTTCTTCCGATTTGGAAACGCGGTTCGACAGTACTTGCAACCCGAGCCAGACCACCCCCATGAATATGAGGAAGACGGTCATCGACAGGAAGATTGATGTATCCACGGTCAAACTCTCCCAGGTGGGCGGTCGCAGGATTTCGGGGCAGCCACCTTAGACTTTGATGTCCACGATCTTCTTGATGACCACGGCACCCAGCACTTGCAGGATGAGGGCCACGACGCTCATTTTGATTCCCAACGGATCCGTCCAGAGCATTTGGATGTAGTCGTACTTCGTGTGCAGCATGAACAGGAACAGGCCGAACGGCATGACGATTAGCACGAGGCCCGACAAACGGCCTTCGCCCGTGAGCGCCTTAACCTGACCGAGAATCTTGTAGCGTTCGCGGACAACGTAGCCGATCTTGTCCAAAATTTCCGCGAGATCGCCGCCGGTCTGTCGCTGAATCTGCACGGCGGTGCAGAAGAACTTCAAGTCGAGATTGGGCACGCGGCTGGACAGCGAGCGAAGAGCCTCTTCCAGCGAGATGCCGAGGTTTTGTTCTTCATAGACGCGGCCAAACTCTTTGGAGATCGGCAGCGGCATTTCCTCGGCGACGACGTGCATGCCAGCGGCCAAAGAGTGACCGGCACGCAAGGCCCGGGCCACCAATTCCATGGCATCGGGTAATTGCGATGCGAACTTGTTCAGTCGAGCACGGCGTTTCCACCACAGCCAGATCCAGGGCATTGAAAACAGGATCACGGCACCGACGGGTGCCACATAGATTGTCTGTGCAAGAACTGCGCTGATTAAGCCACCGGCAACGGCTGCCAGCAGTGAGCCACCGAAGAGGGTGCTGGGTTTGACGGATGTATCCGCCTGCTCGAAGTACTTCGTATAGTTCAGTAGGGCAGGCGTGATCGCATCAAGAAGTGTCTTTTTATCGGCATCTTGCAGACCTTGTTTCAGCAGTATGTCGGCGGAGGAATCGCGGCGGCCACCGCGCCCGACGAGCTTGTCGAGCCGGCCTTCGGCCAGCCCGCCACTGCCGCCGCGGAGTCGCATGGCGACGAGACCAACAGCGCCGGCCACGGCCGTAAAAGCCGCGAACGCCACGAAAAAAGTGGTCGTAAACATGTCAACGAGCCTCAAAACCCATGCCGGTGGCGGGTGCCTTTTCCCTTCCCGGCGCTTTCAAGCGTAGCTTTCTTTTTCGCGGTGTGCGGAAGATGTGTCGAAAAAACATTGTGGACGCTGTGATCGTAAGTGGCTGCGTGCAATGGCCCCCGGAGGGGTCTGCGGAAAGCAGAAATCCTCAGACGATTAAGAGTAGGATTAGGAGTACGAGTAGGATGAAGAGACATTGATAGTCAATTTGTCCTAATCATAATCGTAATCATACTCCTACTCGTCTTAATCTTGATGACGAAATCCCATCAAACCTAGCGTTTGTAAACGAAGTTCCTCGTCGGGTGAGTCCGACCTGCATGAATCGCGTAACGACTGCTGCACTGTGCGACCTTCCGTGGTCAATCAATCCCGCATCAGCACACGTTCCTGGAACATGTTGCTGGGAAGCTTGATGCCTTTTTGTTCCAGGCGCGGGACGAAGGTAGGTCGCACGCCGGTCGCTTCGAATTGGCCGTAGGATCGTCCGTTCTGATCGACGCCGAGTTGCTTGTACTTGAAGATGTCCTGCATGATGATGACGTCCTGTTCCATGTTCAACACTTCCGTGATGTACGTCACCTTACGTGGTCCACCTTGCAGACGGTTCGCCTGGACGATGATGTCAACGGCGCTGGCG
>JANLTA010001042.1:0-9213 GCA_031362705.1 Gemmataceae bacterium
GACGATTGGTGAAAATACGAAGCAAGGTATTCGCCCTCGGTCACTACCGTGGTGACGACAATCGGAAAATACGCGAGTTCCTGCCTAAGTATGAAATAGCGCGTTCCATCGGACTCGACAACAGTCATATATCCGAGCTCAGTAGGCTTCGCAGACGGTGGTTGGACTGGGGCTGAGAGGGCAAGTTCGAGTTTCGCCGTTGCATTAAGCGGCCAGTGCGTAAAAACGTCGCTTCCATTCGACAAAGCCACAAAGTGCCATTCGCGGCCATGGAAATGATAGGGATTGACGATGCCCATCATTACCACCCCACCGAAGCTACCGTCGTGTTTGTCGAATCGTCTGGCTAAGAAGACAACTTCGCCTTGTGATGCCGTTGAATAATGATCCACAACCATACCGGGACTGTCGGTTCTTTGGAGGGAATCAAACCAAGGTTTGCCTCGAAATGGCGGATATACATCCAACTGCCAATTGTCCGATATTTTGCGCACGGCGCTTGCCCTTACTACGCCCGTTTCATCGCTTATCACAATGAATGCTAGGTTGGGCATTGACTTCAGCCGCACGGGTAGTTCCCGCGCGATAGTCTTTAGTTCGTCTTTCTCATGGGCTGATATCGCATGGCTAACATCATGTTGACCGATGAAGGTTTCCAGCACTAGGTCCGCCCCTGCGATCACCGAGTTAAGTTGTTCGACGAGCTTTCGATGCGAAGCTGGAATTAGTCGCTCAGCGTCTGAAAGTGCAAAGTTATTGGGCACTTCTACCAACATGATCCAAGTGATCCCAATCGAAATAATTACCGCCCCTAATTGGGTGAGCCACCATTGCCGGACGAGCCATATTTGCAGTCGTGCCATTGTGCATTCACTATCCCATTGTCAAATTAAGAAAGGGTAAATACGGCAGGTCGAGAAAACCATGTGCGAGTACTTTCGTTGATTCTGATCCACATCTAGTCGTCTATGCCGCTCCGCAGCGATCCTGACTCAATGCACTCTTAACCCCGTCGCCGGGCCGGGTAAGCTGCCAAACCGGTTTTCCTAAAGGAATCCTTCCGGTTTTCGCTTGCCCGTTTCGCAGTCGCCCCGGACTTTCCGGCGTTTCAAGGGTGCCGTCAGGCCGCAATGGTGCGGCAGACAAACAAAAGGAGAATCATCATGTCCGACACTCAAACCCAACCTGCATCAACGAGCCGCTTACCTAGTCACGTTGCGTATCAGGTTAAGGAACGCGAAGGCAAAAAACCCATATGGACCCGCATCGGTTCCGCATGGTCCCATGCCGACGGCAAAGGATTCAACATCCAGTTGGATGCGATGCCCCTCGATGGCCGAATCACACTTCGCACCGTCGAAGACAAGAACGAATAACGCTTCAACCGCGGGCGGCTCCGGCCGCCCGCTCTTTACGAAAGGAATTATCTATGTCCCTTTACGAATTTATTTCGCCTTACACTTATCATCGCGATTCCGAAGGTTGCAACGATCTTTGGACAATCGTAGACGCCGAAGGTGCCAACGTAATCAGTCTTAGGTTTTGGGACGATGTCCCGCGTGAATTCCGAAAGTCGGAACGCCTGGCAAGGCGAATCGTGCAAACCCTCAATGCCGCGCCGATGGGCATCATCACCTTCGGACGTGGAGACAGCCCTGAATGAGACTATTCGCTCAATCGGCGGGCGGCCTTGTGCCGCCCGCCACAACGAAAGGAATCGACTATGAACCTCAATCACAACCGCGCCCGCCGACTGGGCAAAGCGCTTCGCCGCTACGACACGGACAATTCCGAACTCGGCAATCTCATCGACATGCTGACCGACGCACGCCACTGGTGCGACCGCCACGGCGAGGCTTACGCCAAACTCGATCGCATCGCCCACGACCATTACTTTTGCGAAGTCATCGAGCAACGCAAGGACGCGGGATGAATCCCGTCATGCTGAGGCCAGCAATGCCAGTTCTTCGCCATCGGCCAAGGCCGTAATGGTAAGGTCATAAACGCATTCGGCGTTCGGTTCGCCGCCATCGTGCATTTCCAGCATTTGCTGCACCCACGCGACCGACCGAAATGCCAGTCGGTTACATAATTGACGCAAATTGCGGCCGGTAATGGTCACCTTGAAGTCGCGTGACGAAAACATCAACACGATGCAATCGTCTCGCCACAGGACGTCTGGCATCCACGCGTAATCTATGGCCAGCACTTTTCCGTTGAGCCATCGCAGTTCCAAGCTGCGCGCCCGGTCGCGCTGCCCGCGCACTGTGGCGTAACAGCGACTCGGTGACGCTTCAAGGTCGTCGTCGAATTCGCCGGTATCGTTGGCGGCGATCAACTTTCGGCCGCCAACGGCTTTCAATCGTTCATCGAGCGAGTTCGCGGTCATGCGTCATTCCCCTAGCGATGGTATGCGTGAGGCCTTGCCACAGTTCCGCCGTCGCCGCCCCGAGGCGTGCCAGCGTCTCGACATGCTTGCGGGCCTTCGGCTTCGGCCGCAGTCCGGGCAATTCCACAGCATTGATTCGCGTGTCGGTCTTGGCAAAGCCATCCCGTAGCGATTCCAAATCGTCGGTCACGACGAGCGCTTGCTCCCGACCGCGACTCAGCGATACATAGGCTTGCTCACGGCTGGCCGCTCCGATCGAGGCCGCCGGTTGAAATAGGATGACTTGATCGACGGTCCGAGACTGGCTGGAGTGCGAAGTGCTGACATAGCCATGCGTCAAGAATGGGAAATCTTCGCCGACCCGCCAACCGTTGTCGAGAATCACGCCGCCGTTCCGGTCATATGCCTTGACCTGATACGTTGCACCGTTAATGAGCTTGTGGCCGCCATCTTCCGTCACTCCGTTCGCCGTGATGCGAACGACATCGCCGGCGGCCATCTCAATCGTTTCGGGCCGAAACACGCGGAAACACCGTGCCGCCGCCTTTAGCTGGGCGTCGTCGAGTTCCGCTTTTCGCACCATTTGGCCGGTTTTGAACCCGGCGGTGTTGCGAAAGAACCGAATTATTAGATCATCGGTATAGTTGGCGGGGTCGGCACGCTCAGCTTCCGTCCACTGCGTGTCCACCAGCGACGTCAACGAACGCGACGGCCCGAGACGCCCCCGCCGGACGAGCCGTTCTCGAATCGCGGCGGTCGCCTCACGGCCCGCCGCGTGAGTTGGTGAAACGACAATCACGGATTTGCGGTCGGCGTGGGCCTGCAAATACGCATCGGCTACTTGTTCCGCCCCACCTTGGCGGACCCAGCCCAGTCGGTCGATAGCATCCAGCCCCTTAAGCGATTCACCTTTGGAAAACCACTCGATGGCCTTGCGGTACTCGCCCCGTTGCCGTTTCACATCGGTCACTTCAGCAATGGGAAGCCCGGCGTGGCGTTCGAGCAGACGCATCGCCGTCCCACGGTCAGGACTGGAATGCTGCTTGGTGTCGCCCATCAGTATGACTCGATTGTCGTTGGCGTTCGCGAGATCGAACAGCCGCGACAATTGGCGGGCACCGAGCAGGCCCGCCTCGTCGACCCACAAGACCTTCCCTTTCGATGCCGCTTGCATCTTGGGATCGATCAAGAGCCGTGCCACCGTATCGGCATCGGCAAAACCGGCGTCGCGGAGTTCCCCGCGTGACGCCTGAGCCGATGGAGCCACCATCAAGACGTCTTGCCCATGCTCCCGCATCAGGCCGACGGCCGCCTTGGTCAGTGTTGTCTTGCCGGTGCCGGCCGCCCCGCGCACAATTATTACTCGATCCGTTGACGACAGTATGTGCCGCACTGCCGCGGCCTGGTCCGCTCCAAGCCGTGCGTCGACCGTAACGTCCCGGCCGGCGATTGGCTTGCAGGCCCCTCGCCCATCCGTGGCAAATTGCAGAATCCTGCGTTCCTCATCGATCACTTCCTTGCTGGTCGCCACGGCCCGGCCATCGACGACCCGCCGAATCAACGGCACTTTAGCCAGGCCGTCCCACACTTGGCCCGGCGACAGTGAACCGAAGGAACGCCGCATTGCCGCCTCGGCAAGCTGGCGTTCGGGCACAACAGATTTGCGTTCAAACTCCTGAAGCACCGCATGATCGGCGGCTTGTCCGGCCGTGATCTCGGGTTGCATCGGGCCGCCTTTACATGTCGCGAGCGAATCGCGGTCGCCGTCGGTCAGCCGTTCGTGCCAAAGACCCAGCAACTCGTCCTTCGTCAGTAGCTTGTTTTTGCCTTCGCGTGTCTTGGCGCCCAACTGGGCCTTTTGCGCGGCGTCAGTAATGCCAAGAGCGGCGGCCGCTTGCTCAATGAGGGCCGTGCGACGTGAGAACTTGGCAATGGTCGATTGCTGAACGCCGTCAATCTCCCAATACTTGCCCGTTCGACGAATGTGATAGCCACGCTTGGCCAAGGCCCCGGCCAACCGTGAATGAAATACGGCCTCATGATATGCGGCATCTTGCTTAGCTGACAAAAACTGAGCCGCCTTCCATGCCGATTCTTCGCCGTCATAGGTTGCGTTGAATGCAAAGCAGTGGGCATGGAGGCCCGGATCGGGGACGCCATTGACCGGCCGCGTGGTGAAATGGACGAACTCGGCCCAGGCGAGGTTGCCGGTCGTGCGGTCTTCTGATTTTTTACCCTTGCGAACACGCGTTTGAATGCCTTGCTCGATTTCGGCCATCGTTTCACGCACCGCTTGCCGGAAATCATCGAGGACCATCTTGTCGCCGGTCAGCTCGTAAACGAGCGAGACCGACTTGGGAGCCGAGAACGTGAAGTCGTAGCCGACTCGGCGATTCTCCAGCGTGCGTTGCGTTAATTGTTCGCCGGTTAGCGGGTGCCGGTTCTCGCACATCCGGTCGAAGGCTTCATGCCCGACGGTGCTGCCGGCTTGGAGGCCGAGCATCGCGGCACCACGACCGAACCACACGCCCGGCAGTTCTTGGCCATCGAGAAAATAATCGCTCGCCGCGAAATATGATTTCGCAGCCTTGGCTGACGTCTGTGGGGTGATGTTTAACACGCCGAATTATACGCAGCACTTTTGCGAGTCAATGTGTATTCGTATCGCGACATATCAGAAAATGAGTGTACAGACACCTCCCCTTGGTATACACGGAAAGTCTAAGCCATTGACTTTCGTCACGAAATCGAGAATGCAGGCAGGTCAGTTACTTAGCCGATTAGCCGGTCAGCCTGCCAGCCGGTTGTATTGTCAACATGCTGACATGTCAGCATGTCAGCACGCTTGTGAGCCAGCCGACTAACTTAATGACCAACGGGCAAACAGGTCGCCGTTTGGCCGGCAGGTTTCGTCACGAAACTACCGCAACTTCTTTTCGGTGCGTTCCATCACGAGATGGGGGGGCTTGCTGCCCCGGCAGCGTCAAGGATGCCCTGCGGCTCCGACGTGGCCCCTTCCGACCTTCCGTGCTGCGCTTCGCTTCGCGTGTGCAGGCCGGTGCCTTCCACGTCGTCGTCCTTGACTCCGCCACCCCGCGTTGTTTCTTCTCTTTGTTCGGTGCATCTCTCCGAATGTCGGAGGCACCGACCTATTCATTTTGAAATCCCGGCTGTGCCCGGCGAGCGTGGTTTTTGCTTGAGACTCAACGCTCAATGCGGTAGCAATGGCCAATGCGCCCTTATCTTCCTCTTGGTCCCGTTCCGTGCCGCGAATCGGCCACATCACCTGACGATCCGGCTTATCGCAGCAAGGCCATTCGTGAATGCCGAGCGTTCATGCAAGCTATACGCAATTACTTGGGGCCTGAGCCGGACAACGCGGAGCTGAAGGTTGAACTTGTTCCCGATGATCGGGGCGGCCAATTCGAGGTGGCCGTGTTTTTCGATCCCGCCGATCCAAACGCTGTGGCATTTGCCCGACGTTGCGAACGCCAGGCTCCGCAGACGTGGGATGATGGCAGCATGCGGCCCCCCATCGAAATGACCCGGCGGGTACACGCGAGATAGCCGCTCTGGCCGAAGGACCACGCAGTTGCTAATTTCACTTTGGCCCCGACGAGTTTTGGCGGTGACTGGGCGACGCCGCTTTGACCTCGGGGCCTTTTCGTTTCCTGGATAGACGGCACTCGCCGTCGGCGGATCACGCCGCGTGCCTGTGCGGGAAACGGTCTCACTTCGTCGGTTTCTTCGAGACACCACGGCACTGGAAGTTGACGGTGCGCCATAGAGGCGGCAGCCATGATGGTCGACTAGAACGAACACAATCGGCTCAATCGCCGAACCGCTCCATGACAGGTTTCGTCGCCATTGTCGTTCATAAGATGAATACGGCATCACCAGGCAACATGGAATGGGAAGTAACACGATGGCGGCCGAGCAATCTGTGCGCGGTGAAGTACCATCGGACGAGACGCCTCGATGGCTCTTCGAGGGTTTGCGCGGCAACGAAACGCCGTTCGTGGAGCGATACTATCCCCAAATCCTCGCGTGGGCCACGATGCTGGTGCAAAAGTTCTCGTTGGCCGGTGCGGTCGATCCGGAGGACATCACGCAGGATGTCGTTCGTCGCTTTCTCGAAAAGCCGGAATGGACATATGTGCCGCAGGTGAAAGCTCGGTTCCGCGATTACCTGCGTGAGGCCGTGCGAAATCGTGTTCTTGACGAATTGAAAAAGCGAACCCGCCGGCCGGGCGACTTTGGTGTGGGCCGCGACGATGATGACTTGCTCAGTAATCTTGAAGCCAGCATCGACGAGTTTTCGCAGCGTTTCGATACGCAATGGAAAAAGGACCAAGTGTACCTTCGTGAAGCATCGGAACGAGTGCGGGCGCGGGTCGGCCCACACCGCTGGCTGGCCTTCTTTCAAACGGTTGTCGAAAAGAAAAAGGGTGTCGAAGTTGCGCAGGCACTCGGTATGACGCCGTCGGCGGTATACAGTGCCCGCGGCGACGTGGCCCGGTTGTTGCGCGACGAACTGCATGAACTGGGCTTTCATCCACAAAGCCATCCCAACGAGCCGCCACGCCCATGAACCCCATTTCCGCCAATCATCCACCTGCCGAAGTCCTCGCTCGCTACAAGGCCGGAGGTCTCACCAGCGAAGAACGCGCCCAGTGGGACACGCACGTTGATCAATGTTCCATTTGCCAGCTTCAACTCGATCAAGCAACGCAAGCCTACTCAGATGTCAAAGAGGCCGCGCGTCAAGCGCCGCCGCCCCCGCCGCCCATTGATGGATTTGAGTACGAGCTTGACGATCAGGCGCAGCCGGTGCGATTGGGTATCGGCGGGCTGGGCGTCGTCTATTTGGGCCGCGAGACCAAGCCGGCCCGACCCGTCGCCATCAAATTCCTGCACACGGGTTATGACCTATCGGAATCGGACCGGCAACGATTCGCCCGCGAAGCCGAAGCCGCGGCTCGAGTGAGCCACCCAAATATCGTGCAAGTCATCAAGTATGGCACCGTTGCGGGCCGGCAATACTGCGTGATGGAATTCGTCCAGGGAGGAACACTGGCCGATCAGGTCAACGATGGGCCAATCGATCCGCCGAAAGCCGCTCGCTGGATTTGCACACTGGCAAGAGCGATGGCCTACGCGCATAGTCGCGGCGTTTTCCACCGCGACTTGAAGCCGGCGAACATACTCGCCAAACCAGACCGTGACGGCGCAGTTTCACTAAAAATAGCCGACTTCGGTTTGGCCCGGATGGTGGACGCTCCCGACCTGACCGGAAGCGGCGCTCTGCTGGGGACGCCTGGCTATATGGCTCCGGAACAGGTCAAAGGACAGTCCGACAAGATTGACGCCCGCACCGATGTGTACGGACTTGGCGCGACGTTGTACTACTTGTTGGCGGGCCAGCGGCCGTTCGCCGATGAAAGCGGCTTGGCGTTGCTGCAGAGCATCGAATTGAACGACCCCAACCCGCCACTGTCGCGCCGGTCCACGGAACGCAAGCGACACGCAGATCTGGAAACGATTTGCTTGAAATGCCTGCGAAAGTCATCAGACGATCGCTACGGCAGTGCAGAGTTACTCGCGGAGGATTTGGAGAATTACCTAGCGGGAAGACCAATTAGGGCGCGGGCGGTGGGGCGGGGGGAGCGGGCGATCAAGTGGGTGAGACGGAACAAGGCGGTAACTGGGTTGGCGGCGGCGGTCATTGTCGTTTTCGTCGCATCTGTCGTGTTTGCAGGTATTGCGGACAGGCAAAGGAACCGTGCGATAACGGCCGAAAAAGAGAACAAACTCAAGCTCGCAAAATCGTATTATGACCAAGCGCGACTTGCTTCTCAGCAAGGTATGTGGCCACAGACTTTGGAAAATCTCAACGAAGCCATTTCCAGTGGACATACCGATCTGTTTGACCTGCACCGTCTCAAGTTGACTGTACACAAGGCAATGTTGCAATCTGATCAAGTACAATCGCAACTTCACCTGTTGTCGAAGTTGGCGGACACTAATCGCCAGCGCGCGATTGTGAAACTTCAAAATGCACTCGAATTGCTAGGGGTTGACGATGACCAGTTGATCGCATTACTTCAGGAAATCCAAGTTATTGATCTGCCAGAAGCCGACAAATCATTCGTGAAAGGTCTGTTGGCAACCTCGTCTCCAGATGCCGTTGATTGCATGATTCATGCCACCGAGCTTGACCCACTGCATCGGGAAGCCCGAACAACCGGAGCATACCTCGCGATTCTTCTTGGCCGATTTCAGAGTGCCCGGCCATTGGTTCACGGCGGACGGGCGTTGTATCCGAGCGATCCGGAGATGCTTTTTCTCAGTGCCCTACTGGCAGCATTGGCCGACGGTGACCTGCCTGAGGCAAATCGATGCATGGAGCAAATCGCGTCCGAATACGCTGCTCTTCTCAAACCAAGGTTCAAGTTGACCGCGACGACCTTCAGCAAATATCGAGATGTTCGACGATTTGCTTATAATTCAAACGCTTTGTCAAGAATTCGCGTGTCCGCGGCAGCAATCCAGGATGCCGGTCAAATCATTGCAATTCTTCAAAAAACGGATGTTCCCCACAATGCACGATCGTTCCGGATTGTTGTTCCGCCCGTGATAAGACAAGGTCTCGGTAAAGCAATTTCCGATTTAGTTCCAGCAGTATTGGGCTCGGCTCTTACCCCAAATCAACTTGGGTCGCTAAACAGGGCCAGCGGCCACTAAATCGTTGTCCCGGTAAGCACTTGCATCAGGAAGTCGTCGTTCCAGGCGCAGCCGCGGCGTTTGCCGATGATACTGTTGCG
>JANLTA010000779.1:0-15733 GCA_031362705.1 Gemmataceae bacterium
TTCTTGCCGCTGCCGCAGGGGCATGGGTCGTTGCGGCCGACTCGTTCTTTGGCGTTGCGAATCGGTTCCGGTCGTTTGTCGCTGGTCGAGGCATTGGTGCTGATACCGTCGTCGGGGCGAGGGCCACTGTCGGCAGCGAAGCGCGGCGCGGCTTCGTGGACGGCGCGGAACTCTAACTCCTGGAAACCTTCTTCCTCTTCCATGCGGAACACGGCGTCTGTAATGCGGTCTTGCAGACTCTCCCACATCTGGTCGAACGCTTTCATGCCTTCGCGCTTGTATTCCGTCTTTGGATCGACTTGAGCGTACGACACCAGGCCGATGCCGCTGCGAAGGTGATCCATCGTCAGCAGGTGTTTCTTCCACGCATCGTCCAAGCGGCCAAGCAACACGCTGCGTTCCAGGCCACGCATTTCCGGGCGGAAGTTGTCGTCGAATGCGTTCCACAACACTTGATCGGCAGCGTGTTCGCTGATGCCGGTCAACTGCTCGGGCGGCACTTGCATACCGAATGTCTTCCCGAACCACTCCGACAACTCGCGGGCGTCGTCGGCATCGGTTTTCTTCGTGCCTTCGCAGGCATCGGCGACCTTCGCGCTGATTTCCTCCTGACCGGCCGTCACCATCGTTTTCTGACTGAGTTCGTTCAGAACTTCAATTAAGCGGCTTCGCGGCTGAGTACGGAACTCATCTTCGCCCAGTTGCATCTCAACATTCGGGAACCGGAACTGCGCGAAAGCAAACAAGCCAGCGCGGTCGTAGCGAGCCGGTCCCTGCTGCCCGGCCGTTTTGTTGCTCAGGAACGTATTCACGGCCGCTTTGACTGGAAACTCGACTTCTTTTTGCCGGTAGGCCACCCGCACCTGCTGTTTCAGATGATCCTTAATCTTGCTGGCGTTCATGTTAGCCAACTGATCGGTCGCAACCGTAAGTAGGAACTTTCGGTTGGCCCAATCGCACACGGACTGCAGTGACCAATCTGGCCGCAAGTACTTTTCGCCTTCGGACAGATCAATGGCCTCGATCTTCTTTTCGCAGTCGGCCTGTATCTGTTCGGCGAGGTTATCCCGACCAATTCGCTTCAAATCGCGGTCTGTCAACTTCAGGTCGAAACGGCCGGAGAGTTGCCGGGCCATCGCCTGCCATTGCCATTCGCCCTCATCCATGTCCGTGCTGAGGTTTTCCTCCATCATGTCGAGCAGAATACTCGGTACGTTCTGTACGGCTCGTTCCCGGGCCAAGTTGCAAGCTTCGGTGAAGTCGGTCTTGCGAAAATCATCGGCCTCGAAGGTCGCCCCGGTGCGGTCGGCGGCGAACTCGGCGAAGCTGGAGGGGCCGTAGTCGGGATGCAACAGCCGATCGACATTGCTATCGATCTGCTTGTCGATCATTTCCAGGATTGCTTGCTTGCAGTTGTCGCCGTTGAGGATTTTCTGTCGGAAGCCATAGACACGCTTGCGCTGATAGTCCATCACCTCGTCGTATTCGAGGAGGTTCTTACGAGCTTCGAAGTGTTGCTCTTCGACCTTTTTTTGTGCCTTTTCGATCTGTCGACTGACCATACGGCTCTCGATGGCCTCGCCGTCCTTCATGCCGAGACTGGTGAGCCAACCGGCCATGCGCTCGCCGCCGTAAATGCGCATCAAGTCGTCTTGCAATGACAGGTAAAAACGCGACGAGCCGGGGTCGCCTTGTCGGCCAGCGCGACCACGAAGCTGATTATCAATGCGCCGGCTATCATGGCGCTCGGTGCCGATGATGTGCAGACCGCCCTGCTCCGCGACCTTGCGACCCTCTTCCTTCATCTTTTCAGTGGATTCGATTTCATCGACGGTGGCTTTCCATAACTCGGCCGGCACTTCGAGCCGCGTCGGATACTCGTGCCGCAAACGTGCCCAAGCTAGCGTCTCGGGATTTCCGCCGAGGATGATGTCGGTGCCGCGACCGGCCATGTTAGTGGCGATAGTCACCGCGCCGACACGGCCAGCCTGTGCCACAATTTCCGATTCACGGGCCACGAACTCCGGCTTGGCGTTGAGCAACTCGTGTTTGATGCCACGCTTGTTGAGCTTGGATGCCAACACTTCGGACCGCTCGACGCTGGCAGTACCAATGAGAATCGGCCGGCCTTCTTCGTTGACTTGCACGACTTCATCGACGACGGCGTCCCATTTCTCTTTTTCCGAACGGAAGACGAGGTCCGAGCTATTTTTGCGAAGCATCGGGCGATTGGTGGGGATGCTCAAAACTTCGAGCTTATAGATCTTCCAGAACTCGTTGGCCTCGGTCATGGCGGTGCCGGTCATGCCACCGAGTTTGTCGTAGAGCTTGAAGAAGTTCTGTAGCGTGACCGTGGCCAGCGTCTGCGTTTCCTGCTTAATCTTCACGCCATCGCGCACATGCTTGGCTTCGACGGCCTGATGCAAGCCATCGGACCATTGCCGGCCAAACATGGCGCGGCCGGTGTGCTCGTCGATAATAATGATGGCTAGCTCGCCCGAGTCGCGGTCGGGCATGACCATGTAATTCTTGTCGCGCTTGTAAAGGTGCTGGGCCTTCAGCGCATTGTCGATCATATGCGGCCAATCGGTGTTGCCCGCGGTGTAAAAACTCTCGACGCCTGCCAATTCCTCGGCCTTGCGAACACCGGCGTCGGTGAGGTGGCACGTATGCTCTTTTTCCTTGACCTCGTAAAACGGGCCATCGCCCTTTTTCTGCAATTCCGTCAACTTGACCGAAATATCGTTGGCCTGAGCGTAACGGTCCACATCGCTGAAAGCCGGGCCGCTGATGATGAGCGGCGTGCGGGCTTCATCAATGAGGATGTTGTCCACCTCGTCGATCAACGCGTAATTCAGCTTGCGCTGGCACTGCTGGTACCACGGGTTGTACTTTGGGTCGGCCCAGCGCGCGGGCTTCATGTTGTCGCGCAGATAATCGAAGCCGAATTCGCTGTTTGTTCCGTAAGTGATGTCGCACTCATAGGCAGCCCGGCGGCTCATCGGGTCCATGTCACTTTGGATAAAGCCAGCCGTGAGGCCAAGCGCCTGATAAATAGGCAGCATCCACTCGCAGTCGCGGCGGGCCAGGTAATCGTTGACGGTGACGACATGGACACCGTTACCAGTCAAGGCATTGAGCGCGGCCGGCAGCGTGGCCACCAGCGTTTTGCCTTCGCCGGTCACCATCTCGGCAATGGAGCCGCGGTGCAGCACGACGCCGCCGAGCATCTGCACGTCGAAATGGCGCATATTCTTTGTGCGGAACGCGGCCTCACGACATGCGGCGAACACTTCAGGCAGCAAATCGTCGAGCGTCTCACCTTTGCTTAGTCGCTGGCGATACCGTGCCGACAGGCCGCGCAGCTCCTCGTCTTTCAGCACTTGCATCTGCGGCTCGAACGCGTTGATCTTACCCAGCAACGAACCGGGCACAACTTTGTGCTGAGCCGTGCCGCGACCGCGAATGTAGCCGAGCTTCCGGACGTAGTTATCGTTTGATGTGCCAAGCACACGCGTCAGCGCGCCGACGAATCCCTCGGAAAACGACGTGAGCCGGTCGCCGATCTTTTCCAACAAACTCATCTCGACTTGGCTGGTCGCTCCGTCCATTCTTGCCTCGTTTCCTTCGGCGGCTCCACCGCACGAAACGTCTTAAACCGTACCCACAAAAGGTAATGTAAGCGAGTGCGGAAACCCGGTCAATACGGACGAACCCGCAACTCAAATGGACGGAACGCCATTTGCATCTCGCCTAGTCGCTAAAAAGAACGGAATGGACGACCGAGAACTACGTACTCGCAACCGCCGCGTGGCCCTTGGCGTGCTGGCCAGCATGTTGGCCTTGGCCGGGTTGACCACGGCTTATGCATACGCCACCATTGACTTTCGCAGGCAAGTCGATGCCGTGCAGCCCGATGCGAGGCCGATGCAACGCGACCTGATCATGGTGGCGGGGCTGACAGTGTTCGCCATCGGGACGGGACTGATTGTGTACCGTTGGTACTCGCGCAAGCCGGGATAAACTCACGACTTCAACATCTCATCGTGCTTCATGCCACTGGGTGGCAAATCGGCCCGCCGGGCATTAGCTAGCGCCGCTTTAGCCCCCGCAAATTGGTCGGCGTCGTTGTCCTCCCATTCGATGCTCACTGCACCGTCGTAGCCGACGCGGTTAAGCTCGATGAAGATCTCTTCGAGTGAGTTGGCGTCGCGAGCGGTCCCGGCGGTCACAAAGTTCCATCCATTGGCCGGGTGGCCCATTGGCCGATGGCCGCCGAGCCGACCCGCCCGGCAATGTTCTCGGGCCACCCACACGCCTTTGACGTGGGCACAGTGAATGTAATCTTTGAATTCCCGGATAAACTGCACGACACTGACGTTTTGCCATTCCAGATGCGAGCCGTCCAGATTGAAGCCAATGACATCTCCGTAGCCCTTTTTGTCCATGAAGTTGATGTAGTCGCTGGCCGATTCAAGATCGCCCATTGCCCGCTCGCTGGGATGGCATTCGAGATCGAAGGTTACGCCATACTGTTTACATAGATCCAACACCGGTGCGAATCGCTCGACCAATAACTCAAGGCTCACGTCGCGCACATCGGGAATCTTGTGGCCGGCAATCTCGCCAGGCAGCGGCGGGAATAGAAACCAATGGCTCCAGCAATTTGCCGGCGACCCCGTAAAGCCCGGCAACGCCACCTTGCGATCCTGCTGCACAGAGAGCTTCCCGGCCAGACGCACACTTGCCAGCAAATCCCTCTTTGCTTGCTCCTGAATCAGCCGGCCGACATCCGGCGGCACAAAGTACGGATCAGCCCGCGGCGGTGAGTGGCCACCATCGCGCCAGATCTTGTAGGCCTGAACGGCTTCGCCACTCATGAATTGCAATGTCTTAGCGCTAGGTTCATCGCCAAGGGCCTGTCCCTGTAGATGCACCGCGACCGTAAATATCTCTAGACCGCGCATACGCGCAAGTTTCAGGCGTTCGTCGGCATACTGCTTGGCTCCCACGTCAGTATCGCACTGGCGAAGGTCCAGTTCCCAACTCGCTTCCTCCCAGCCATCGAATCCCGTTTCTTGGAGAAACCCGAGCCACCGGTCCATCGGCACATTGCCGAACTGCCCTCGCACGAGGCCAATCTGGTGATAGGAACCTCGACCATTCTTGTGCTTCGCGGTTTGATGAAAGGCCATCTTGCTTACTCGTTGGTTCGACTGCGGTTCAACGTCACCATAGCGACGAAGGACGGAAGCGGCACGACACAAGCCAACAAAATAACAAGGCCGCGAGAGCAAGCTCTCGCGGCCTTTTGTAATGCACCAGTGTTTCTATCAATTCACGGTGACGCGGAACGTCTGCTCAACAATCGAGCCATCGAGATCGGTCGCTCGAATCGTGATGTTGGCACTGCCAGTCTGGCCAGCTGCGTATTGCAGCGTCAGCTGGTTGCCAACAATGGTTGGCGTCACCAAGCCGCTGTTGTCGTTGTTCACGACGGTGAAGGCCAGCCGGTCGCTGCGTTGAGTGACCGCGACGCTACTTATGGTAGCGAAGCTGGATGGACGGGTGTCCGTCGGGAAGTTCGTTCCGGTGTAATTCGTCAATGGAATATTCGAGAACTCGCTGTTGAAGGCACTCTGATTCGAGCTGGTGTAGCCGGCGAACCGGTCGAGGACATCCAATCCGCTCGTGACTTGTGCGAACACTGTAAACCCGCCGGAATTCTGATCGACACCGCCTTGGATATTTGGACCGTCCAATACCGGGTTGTCAACCAGGTTAAAGAAGAACTGGTTGGTCACTCGTATGGAGCCACCCGGCTTGGCCATGGATATCGTGCCACGCAGATTGAGCCGTCCCAACTCGTTGACGGTTAATGGAGCAAACGTCGGTATGGTCGGGAAGGTGTTGTTCGGTCCCTGAGTGAAGCCACCACCTTGCAATACGAAGTTTTCGATGAATCGATGGAAGATTGAGTTGTTGTATCGCCCTGCTTCAATGTACTGCAGGAAGTTCGCTACAGTCAGTGGTTGCGTGCCATCGAACATTTCGACGTCAATGACGCCTTCGCTGGTATTGAAGCGGAGCCGCGTATTCACCAAATCGACGTCGGTAAAGTTGTTGGACAAGTCGATAACCGTGTTAGGCGCGTTCTTGGCCACGGTGACGTTGGCGATTTGCGCGGATACTGTTGGGCCGGAATTACGGCGGATTGTGATAGTGCCCTGGTTGGTGTTGCCCAGCGCATCAGTGGCTTGGAAAGTAAACGTATTGCCGCCGGCGGATAGCGCGATGTTGTCAAAGCGGAAATTGCCGGTGCTATCGGCTTTGGTTTCAACACCAGACTGCACGAGGCGAACCGTGGCGCTAGCTTCCGTCGTTCCAAGGATGGTCACTGTCGCGTTTGATGTGATCAAATCGCCCTTGGTGCCAGTATCGGACTGATCCGCGAGAGAAAGGACGGGTGCCGTCACGGATGAATCCAGCGCGAACGAAACGGTGGCAGCGGGCGATACGTTGTTTGCCTTATCGCGGGCGATAAAGCTCAGCGTGTGTGTCTTGTCGTCTGTACCATTCAACTTAAAGGTGGTGTTAAAGGAAAAGTTGCCGGCCGCGTCGAAGGACACATTGGTCGGCGTCACGCCGTCGATTGACACCGTGAGCGTGCTGACACCCGTAAGATTGTCAGCGACCTTGCCGGTGACGGTGAGGTTGGTCTTTTGCGTCGGTGTGCCAGTCGGCGCGGTGATGGTAATCGTTGGGGCCGCACGGTCGGTATTCAGGGTCGAGAATCCACCCGGCGACGTATTCGGTTCGTAGGCGAAGAAGCTGGTCAATGGCCGAAGGGTGTCGCCATTGTAAGCGATGACGTGAGGGCCGCCGCCCGCACCGGCACCGGTGAGGATTTCCTCGCTGCCGAAGCCGTTAAAGTTAGAATTCGATCCGACGAAAACACCACCACGGAAGCTCGCGCCATAGGCAAACAACTGCTTCTCCACGGCATTGGTAGTGCCGTTAAAGACCTTGACATGTGGGCCGCCACCGGGGCCAGTGGCTGTGACGATGTCGTCGAAAGTGCCCGTGGAAATATCCGCCGCACCAACCCGCACGCCGCCGCGGAAGTTCTTTTCGTAGGCGAAGAAGGTTCGGATCGACGAGCCTTGACTGCCGGAATTGATGTTGAATACGGACACCAACGGTGAGCCGCCTTCGCCGGCACCCGCAATTACATCCATTTTGTTGTCGCCGGTCAGATCGCCGGCCGCAACATAGACGCCGCCACGGAAGGCAGAATCGAAGGCGGAAAGGTTGGCAATGTTCTTTCCTGTGGCACCGCTGAAGACTGCCACGTGCGGGGTTCCACCCGGGCCAGCACCGACAATGATCTCATCACGGCCATCGCCATCAATATCGCCGGCGGCAACACGCGCACCACCCTTGAAGTTCTTGCTGAAAGCGAGGAAGTCGAAGATGGTGCCACCGGTGGTGCCATCAATAACTCTAACGTGAGGTCGCGCACCCTGTCCCGCACCGCAAATAATGTCGTCTTTGCCGTCGCCGTTGACATCGCCAACGGCAACAAACACGCCGCCCTTGAATGAAGCGTCAAATGCGTTGAATTGCCGCATGATTTGGCCGTTGACGCCGTTGTAGATTTTTACGAGCGAAGTGCCGCCGGGGCCGGCCCCAGTGACAATGTCCTGGAAGCCATCGTTGTTGATGTCACCGGAGGCTACAGTCACACCACCGGTAAACGTGGCGGGAGCCAATCGCGACTCGAGCTGCATATTCCGCAGCCGCGGCGAGCGCGGTCGGCGGACGGTCTTTGATCCTTTGAAGTAACGACGGGCGGCAGTATACCAGCGCGAAAACTTCGAGGTCATGGGACCATCTCCGAGTCGTGTTCATGCGGCCGGCCGGTTCGTGCCAAGCCACGGGTGGATATTGCAATTCGTCGGTGTGCTTCCGACAAGTCCGCTGCGACCGAACCGTTCCATCGATCTTTCGACGGTGCGCAGGGTGCTGGTGATTCCCAGAGTACTGGAAAGCTGAACCACGACGCTGTCACCGTCAAGCGGTTTTCACAACACCTGGCATCAGTCGGGGCTAATCCAGCGAAACCTTGCGCGTTATTCGCACTATGCGGGCATTTTAGCCGGTTAGTCAACTGGACACAAGCACTCACATCGTTTGGACATCTATCGAGTACCACCGATTGGCCATTTCGATCAACTCAATGGTCCACGGCGGAGCCTGCGGGTTGTACGACCCTTCGGGCAGCTCGTTGGGGCGCAATATGGCGAATGACTGATTTGCTTGGACTGGAACGCGGGCGACCGCCCGACCTTGCGCGAGCAGATGTACTTCCATGTTCCGACGATTCTCGCCGACGACCTGCCCCGCCCAGCCAACAGTTGTGTTGACGACATCGCGCAAAAACACCGGCCCGCGAATTTCCAGGGCGACTTCCGGGGCGACGGTCGATTTGGACGGCCAGTACATTTCCAGCTCGTTACGCGGCTGCAATAGTCTGGTGACCTCGTACTCGACATGGTCGATTGCCGTCGTGTTCAATTCTGGCATCAGTGGCTTGCCATTGAGTCCCGCACCTGATGCTCCATCGAATCGACAAACAACAAACACTGATTCATCGACATCAATAAGTCGCGGCAATCCGAATCGGCGTGTCAGCGGCTGAGGATAGACACATGAACCGAGAAAAGTTGTCCAATCATCCGGCAATTTCACGCGCCGTTTCTGACCGGATGGATCAACCGTTTCCCAGGGTCCACGAAGTCGAATGCGGTGCGGGTACATAGATTTTCAGGCGAGCGTCGGTGCGTAAGCCCGACGTGGTTTTGGTTTTCACTCAGCGAGAGACTACACGTCGAGCTTACCCTTCGACGCTCGCCAAGACAATCGCACCTGTGCTACGTTGAGGAAGCAACAATGTCGAGTGCCAAACTTCGCTGGGGCATCTTAGGCGTTGCCAAGATCAATGATCGGCTGCTACCCGCTTTCTCAGCATCGCAGCGTTGTCAATTAGTCGCCATCGCTAGTCGGTCGGTTGACAAGTCTCGCACAGCCGCAAACGTCGCCGGCATTCCACGATCATTCGGCTCCTACGAAGAATTGCTGGCGGATCCGGATATCGATGCCGTTTACATTCCGCTACCAAATCACTTGCACGAGGAATGGACGCGGAAGGCCGCCGATCATGGTAAGCATGTCCTGTGCGAGAAACCATTGACCCCATCGGCAAACACGGCGGCGGCATTGGTTGAACATTGTGTCCGGCGCGGCGTGAAACTCATGGATGGCTTCATGTGGCCGCATCACCCGCGCACTTCCGAGCTGCGACGATTGATTGACGGCGGTACCATCGGCCGCGTGCAACATGTGCATTCTGCGTTTACGTTTCAATTGCACATGGGCGCGCAGAATATTCGTTTGAGACCCGAAGCGGGCGGCGGTAGCTTGCTCGATGTCGGATGTTACCCCGTCTACGGAATTCGCTGGGCGTTCGGCGAAGAGCCAGTCCGTGTGTTTGCCACTGCCCAATTCGAACATGGCGTAGACGTGGCAATGTCCGCGATTCTCTGGTTCGCCGATGGCCGCACGGCATCATTTGATTGCGGCTTCACGTTGCCGCTGCGACAACACATGGAAATCACGGGGGCAAAAGGCGTGATTACCATCCCCCAAATGTGGCTACCCGAAGCACAAGCGGGTTACGACGTGCAAGTAAACGATCAGCTCGTACGTCACAACTGCCCGTGCTCCAACCAGATCGTGTGCATGTTGGACGAATTCGCCGCCGCCGTAAATGAGAATCGCGAACCGAAGCCAGACTCACGTCAAGCCGTCGCCACGTTGCGCGTATTGGACGCGCTCGCCAAATCCGCCAGAGAAAACCGAATCGTAGAAGTGTGACGGTTAGCCGCCACGCGGAGCCTGCGGAGCAGAGCGCTCTGAGACCATCTCAATCGCCCACGCGGCTGCCGCCCGTACATCGCTGTCTTCATCTTCCAGCGCTGCTCGGAGCGCCGGCAATGCACCTTCATCACCCACATTCCCCAAAACAATGGCCGCGTTTCGTGCCAATCCGCGCCGATGAATGCGGTCCACCACCGTCTTGCGAAAGCGGTCCTTATATTGAGCATTGGTCATGGCCAGTAGCTCGCGGGCATCCACTGTCGTCGTTTCCGTCACGCTCCTGCGGTTCCAAGGGCACACGTCCTGGCAAATGTCGCAGCCATAGAGCCATTCACCGATCATCGTTTGCTGTTCGATAGCGTGTGGCCCCTTCACCTCAATATTCAGATAACTGATACACTTTCGGGCATCCAACACTCCCGGAGCGGGAAACGCATCGGTTGGACAAGCCGTCAAACATGCGGTACAGGTGCCACAGTGGTCGGCTTTGTGCGGTTCATCCGGCGTCAACTCAGCATCCGTCAGGACCGCGCCGAGCATGATGCAGCTGCCGCGGTGCTTATTGATGAGCATGGTATTCTTGCCGACCCAGCCCAACCCGGCCCGGCGAGCAAAGTCGCGCTCCAGTAGTGGAGCGGTGTCGGCAACGCCACGAGTACGAATGCCGGATAGTTCTCGTTTCAACCAATCTTGCAATCGATCCAGTCGTCGCCAAATGGCCTGGTGATAATCACGACCCAAAGCGAACCGCGCGACTTTGCCGGTGTTGGGGCCATCGTTTTTTGGCCAATGTTGCACCGGATCATCGACCTGCGGAAGCGTATCGTCCATACCGACGACAATGACGCTGCGAACTGCGGCAAGAACCGACTCAGGGTGGCGGCGTGCCTCACCCTGCTCAGCCAAATAGGCCATCGCCCCGTGATTGCCCGCGTCCAGCCACGCCTGGTATTCATCGAAATGATCTGCATCGGTTGCCTGCGCGATGCCGACGAGGCAGAAGCCAAGTTCCCGGGCGAGAGCTTTCAATCTGGATTCCAAATCAATCATGGTTGGCAATCGGGTAGGCGGGGCGATAGAATCCGGCCTAACACCATTCAGAGTATCAGCCGGACCCGCACGACCAGCGTCCCCCGAGGCGAACCGATGAGCGACGTTGCGAAGACTCACGATTCAATGTCCAACAAGCACCCACTGGCAATCTGGTTTTTTTTCTGGGGTGAGTTCGCGGAGCGGGCCTCCTTCTATGGCATGAGAGCCATCCTGCCGTTGTACCTGACGACCGTCCTCGGGTTTTCCGACAAGGACGGCGGATCGATCTACTACTGGTTCAAGATGTCCGCTTACTTCCTTCCCCTCCTGGGCGGCATCGTCGCCGACCGTTGGCTAGGGCGTTATTGGACCATCGTGGGCTTTTCCATCCCTTACGTCATTGGACAGTTCGTCTTGAGTGTTGAAGGTCAATATTGGTGCTTGATTGCCTTGTTCCTGTTGCTCGCGCCCGGCACAGGCGTCATCAAGCCAAACATATCGTCGCTCCTTGGCGAGACCTACGACCAACAGCGGCCCGGTCGGGACGATTTGCGCATCTCCGGCTTCCAGTATTTCTATTTTGCGATCAACATCGGCGCGCTCATCTCGATGTTTGCCATGCCGATCCTTCGCGACAAATATGGTTACGCGACGGCTTTCCGATTGCCGGCATGGCTCATGCTCGGGGCGCTAGCGATCTTCGCGCTGGGCAAGCCGTTTTATGCCAAGGAAACGATTGGCGGCGACAAGACGCCGGAGCAACGGCAGTTGCAGTCGGCGTCGCTGGGATTGTTCTGGGTCATCGTGCTGTTCTTTGCGGTGTGGTTTGCCTTCGACTTCCGGGCGGCAGTCATCGAACGTGCCGCAGCGAAGGGCATCGCACTGCCGCTGTGGGCCTACAAGTGCGGGATAGGCGTATTGGCCGCCGCCTGGCTTGGCTTGGCGGTGCGAGTCTACCGCATGTTTTCGCCGGACATGCAGTCAACGCTTACACGGCTGTTCGGCGTTTTCGGCCTGATCGTACTGTGGTGGGTCGCCTACGAACACAACGACACGATTTGGGTGTTCTTCGCGCGCGACTATATGAGCCACGCCGAAATGGCCTTCACCGTGCCGAGTTGGCTGCCGGATTGGCTCGGTGCCGGAACGCGGTATGAACCGAAAGCCGACGCTTACCAGTTCATCAATTCGCTTTTCGTGTTGATCTTCATTCCGGTGTTCAGCATTCTCTTTCGGGTCGTCGATCCGCAGATGAAGACGTACACACCGGTGCGGCGGGTCCTGATCGGCTTCTTCGTGACGTCCTTGGCATCCGGCGTGATGATGTATGCGGCCTACCGTACTCAGGGCGGCACCGTGCTAGTTTCAGCGTGGTGGATGGTCATCGCTTATATCATCTTGACCGCCGGCGAGGTGTTGCTGTACGGGACGATGCTCGACCTGTCATACGCAGCGGCCCCGAAGTCGATGAAAGGCTTCATTACCGCGTGCTTCCTTTTGACAAACACCATGGGCAACTTCATCAACTCGTATCTGACGCGCCTTTACGGAGGCTCGCTCAAGGACGCCGTGGACGACCGCGGGCCACTGGGCGCGGTCCAGTTCTTCGGAATGTCGATGGCGATCGTTGTCGCTGCGGGAATCGCATTCTACTTCGTTGGCAAGCGATTTGAGCGCGGCAACACGTTGCCCGCATGATTCCAAGGTGAACTCAATGCGGCAACGCCACCCTATCGGCCTCTACGTCCTCTTCTTCACTGAGATGTGGGAGCGGTTTGGCTTTTATTGCATGGAAGCCGTCTTCGTGTACTACATGAAGGCGAGCAAGTACGAGTTTTTGAACCAGAATTACAGCATCATTTACGGTGTCTATCTTGCAGGCGTCTACTTCTCCCCGTTTGTGGGCGGACTGCTGTCCGAATACCGGCTGGGGTATTTTGTTTCAATCATCGTCGGCGGACTATTCATGGCCGGCGGTTATGCGTTTTTATCGTTGGAGCCGGCCGTCTGTTTCGTTGTTGGTTTGGGCTTAATTGTCGTTGGAAACGGACTGTTCAAGCCGAACATTTCGACGATGGTCGGCAAGTTATATCCCCCAGGTGATGGCCGGATCGATGCCGCGTTCACCATATTTTACATGGGTATCAACGTTGGCGCGCTTTTTGCGCCCCTAGTCGCTGGTATGACTGAAATTCTCGTGAAGCGGCACACCGATTGGGACGTTCGATATGCGTACCTAATTGTGTTCGGTATCGCAGCGGCCGGGATGATCATCGGCGAGTTGATTTTCCTGGCGACTCGGCACAAAGTTCAACTTCATTTGGAAACGCCTGAGCCTGTTGCGCCTCGCCTCAGCCCGGGGGATCCAATTCCAGATAACTCACATCAGAATCTCCGCAACATCGCGCTGCTCGTGTTTTTTGGCATCAACATTGTGTTCTGGATGGCATTCAAACAACGAGCCAATTCGATGGCCATTTGGGTCAAGGACAAGACCGACCTAGTTTCACCGGCGTGGTTGGCAGACACTTTGCAGTTCATCGGCATCGAGCAATTAATGCTTGACGATCAGCGTCGCATTGCGCCGCCATTGTTTCTCACGCTCAATCCACTCTTTGTCATCATTCTTAGCCCGTTGCTTGTTTTGTTGTGGTCATCACTACGCAAGATCAATGTTAATGTTTCAACACCAGCCAAACTCGTCTTGGGTTTTGTGTTGCTGGCCTGTGCGTATTTCTTGATGTGGAAAGTCGCCGAGGCGTTGCCGGAAGGTCAGATGGCCTCATCACTGGTCATCGTCCAGTTCTACCTCTTACTGACCACCAGCGAGCTTTGCTTAAGCCCTATGGGATTGTCACTGGTCAGTAAACTTGCGTCGTCGAAGACCCGCGCCATTTGGATGGGTGGATTCATGGTGTCTATTTCCGTCGGCGGTTTCCTGGCCGGCTACATCTATCAACATTTCAAGGACCTGCCGTTTGCCGACTTCTTCCGGACTGTGACATATGCATCGCTCGGCGCGCTGGTGCTGATGATGTTGGCGTATCCGCTGATCGCCGCCGCGTTGCGCCCGCCGTCGGACGCTTCTGCGAAGTGTCGCTAGTCGGGTGGTGAAATGTCCACTCATGTCCTGACCGATGTCGAGCGCGGCATTTGGATTGACAACTTTGAGCATGAATCGGGTGGCCTGTCCGTTCGCAAACGCACATTGCGTGGCGGCCTGAGCGACGGTGTTGACATCGTTGACATCAGCAACGGGCTAATCTCCATATCGATCCTGCCAACCCGCGGCATGTCGCTCTGGCGCGGCCGGGCTGGCAATACTTCACTCGGCTGGATCGCACCGGTTCGCGGCCCTGTGCACCCGCGGTTCGTCAATGTTGCCGAGCGCGGCGGCCTCGGCTGGTTGACCGGATTCGACGAATGGCTTTGCCGTTGCGGATTGAATTGGAACGGCCCTCCCGGCGACGATAAAGGTCGACCGCTGACTTTGCATGGCCGCATCGCCAACCAACCCGCCCACCGTGTCGAAGTGACTGTCGATCCATCACGCATTACCATCCGCGGCGATGTCGAGGAAGCAGGTCTTTTCCACAGCCGCTTGCGGCTTAGCGCGTCATACACAATCAGTGCCAACTCTCATCGCATTGATATCGAGGACAGTATCACCAATCTCGGCGGAATTCCCGCCGAAATGCAGTTGCTATATCACGTCAACCAAGGTCCGCCGCTACTTGCAGCAACCAGCCGCGTTCATGTGCCGTACCGTGAATTATGGCCTTTGACCGACCACGCAGCGACGGGCCTTGCTCAGTGGTCCGAGTACGGACTGCCGACGCCAGGATTCGTCGAGCAGGTCTTTTGCATGTTCCCGATTGCGAATGATACTGGTCGATGTTTGGCCGTTCTACACGACCCGAACGGCAGACAAGCGATGGCGATTCGTTGGAACGTCGCCGAGTTGCCTTGCTTCACCGTTTGGAAGAACACGGCGGCCATGGAAGACGGATATGTGACCGGCTTGGAGCCTGCCACCAACTTCCCACGTTTTAAAGCAAAAGAACGCGAGTCTGGCCGAGTCGTGAACCTGGAACCGGGCGCATCATGGAAAGCAAATTGGACGATTGAGTTTGCCACATCGCAAGTCGCTGTGAACGCGTTGGTCAAAGAAGTGGAGCAACTTCAATCGACCGTCGTCCCGGTTGTTCACGGGGAGCCGTTTGGCTGATTATTTCGCCACCACCCGCGTTGCTTCATCCTGGCGCACTGGAGTTGGCAACGATTCGCTGCGGGCTTCTACGGTCACACGGGCATCGCCGGGTTGGGCGGCTTCAGCTTCAATGCGATAGGTGATACTGCGATTCGCTTCCAGTTCAGCGATGCGGGCAAACGTGATGCGTGGACCATCTACGCTGACCATCGTCGGGCCGATGCCGTGTTTGGCGGTCAGCATGGCTGGCAGTTCCGCGACAAGTTCGACGTTTCGCAATGGCAACGAGCCAGCGTTTTTCACCTCAATCGTGTAGATGACATTCTTGCCGACTTCGACGATGGATTCGCCACCGCGCAGAGTCATCTTCAACATTGGCACGCCGACCGCTTCCAACGTGACATCACTCCGCGCTTCAGGTATGCGGTCGCCGCTGGCCGATGCAATCACACTGGTGCGGGCAACGGGTGCGATGGCCGTGGCTAATAATGGCAGGGTGGTTTCTTCACGTGGAAGCAAGGTACCGATTGACCAGGCCGCTTTCGATCTCGA
>JANLTA010000088.1:0-11379 GCA_031362705.1 Gemmataceae bacterium
GCATGGCTTTGACCCCCAATTGCAGCCCGCCAAGAATGATTTCTCCGCTCATTGTCCACCTCCCCTGTTTTCGATCAGCATTCGGTCAACCTCCAGCAGGAGGACATTCACCGCGGCCAGGCATGCGGACTGACTTCGTAACGCGCCCAAGCACTCCCCGACGCCACCGGAACTGATGCCGTAGACCTGGCCGATGCCCATGTGCGCCCTTTCAATCGTTCCGTGGATCGAGATCGAGTCTACCGGCATGAGTGGCTTGCCGGGCTCGACACAGGCGCCTTTCTTGAATTTTGTGCAGGTGGCCGCGACGATGCCGCTCGACAGCTTGTCGGCAAAGATGCTGGCCGCTTCGATCTGCTCGTCAATCCCCTTTGGCGGCTCCGGCTTCGGACCCATCTGGCACGCCGTCAACGTGACCGTGAGTAGCGATGCGCACGCCAGGAAGCCAAGCAGTTGCAGGTTGGCAAAGCCGCCTTCCTTTGGCGCACCCTTGTCCGTCAACGACTGCGTGGTTTTCAGCCGCAGAAACACCATGACGATGCCAATGATCGGTACCAGCTTGGTGTAGTGCTCCGGGCTGATGATGTCGCGTATCTGCGGTTCGACCAGCGGCCACCACTGCGGGAAGGCAATCATTACGCCGCTGACCCAAATGGTCCACGATTTCAGGACTCCAATAGCCCACGACTTCAAGTCTTCGTTCATAAAAACCTCCTGCGGTTGATGTTCAAATCTTCTGCTCGGACATGCACTCGTTCCACTTCGACTGTAACCACGCATCGGCGTCGGTGTCGTCCTCTATTTCAGCGCCAAGCGCCAACGCCCTGTCCATGGCCACGCCTTCGTCGCTTGGCGGATGCTTGGCGATGATCGCCTCGGTGCCTTCGGCCTTGATCGCTGAATAAAGCCGCTTGTACGTGCTGATCTGCGCCCAGCAGAATTGCTGTCTCGACTGTGAATCAGCGCTGCCTGTTCTCTTGAACTGCGCGCCGTACTTGAATGCGCAGTTTTCCATGATCTTCTGGGCGGCCAGGTCTGCCCCTACGTCGCCGGTCATTGTTTTGATGACATCGAGCTTCAGGTTCTCGGCCCACGCATTCGCCTCGTCCATCTCGTCGGGGCGCGCGTTCGGGAAGGCGAAATTGATATTTTCCGGCGCGAGTCCGTCTTCAATCGAGTGCGCGATATCGCGGGCCAGCCTGCCGATCTCTATGCAGTAGATGATCGAGTTCTGCGCGATGGCGGGTTGTATCGAGAAAAACAGGGCGATTATTGCAGCGGCCAGCTTCATAGAATCCTCCTGGTTTCAGACTTCATTTGAGCAATGATTGCATTTGCCGACTCCATCACCTTCGCCCTGAGCGTTTCCTGGCGGAACATCATGGCAGGGCTTCCGACCTCGGCCACCAGCAAGTCAAGGAACGACTCCAACTCCATGCGCGCACCGAACTCCCTGTCGTTGACGAAAAGAGAGATTGGCGCACCCTTCACCGGCGTCCCCATGTTGTGTGGTTTCGAGATCACCACGATGACTTTCTCCTTTTCGGCCACGGCTGGCTATTCGTAGTAAGCGTCAAACGCAGCGGTAAAAATCACAGAGCCGAGCGTCGTCACCACGCCTTGATTGCGTATGGTAATCGCAACAAACTCTCCTGGCGCCACCACGATTGGCGAATCGAACGTCATATTGATTGGATTGGATAATGCGACGCCGACCGCCGCTGCAGCAATGCAACTCATGGTTCCGATCCAGATGCGCCGAGGGGCTTTTGTGGTTCCCGTAACAAACGATCCAAGGTCGGCAGTCGCCATTGAGATTGCGGTATGCCCATACGCCAGACTGGTGGCGTACACCAAGCCTCCGCCTGTCAAAATTACATCGACAGCGCCAGATACCACGACACCTTTAATGATTAAATTTCGTGGCGTCTGCGTGACGCTGCCGACAGGATTTTGAAAACTAAACAGAATGCCGTCTGTTCCTACCGCCAGAGTTGGAAGCACATGGGCCACCCCCCCTAGCCCTACAGGACTGCCGGTGCTGATCGCGGTGTTCGTCAGTGCAGATGCTGCCGGGGTTGCTGCATTGAGCATGTTCGCCGACGTGCCCAACGCAGCATTGCCATTTTGGCCTTGGTTGGCCATGTGCCCGAATCCGGCTTTCGCAGTTTCAAAATCTCGCGCAAGGTCCGGCCCCATGCTCGTCACGAATACATCAGTGACGCCAAATTGCGTGGCGAGGCCCGGCGGAGTTGCCGTGTTGTAATGTCTGAACGTGATCGGGACAGACCCTTGGATAAGTGGCTGCCCCTGCGCAGGCGCGTCCGTTAACATCGAGAGCGTCCCGGACACCACTCCGTCAACAATAAAAAGCACCGTGTTGGTTTGAATAACCAGCAGGTAGTCGTGATTTACGTTGGCGCTCGGGGCGGTAATCGCTGAGGTTTGCGTTTCCGTCCCGTTAAACGAACAGACGCCGCGAAACTCGGCGGACGCATTCAGTCGAAAGAAACACCCATCGGTCGGCGCAGCGGTGCCCGGCAATGTCGCGGTGAACAGACCCCATTCAGTCACCGCGTTGGCTTGTGGCGCCTGGTTATACCTGGCCGACATGGATACCCGGAGTTCGGATTTTCCAAACAACGGGAACACCTTGAACGTCTGTAACGCCGCGTTTGCACTGGCCGTCGTGACGGAAGGGGCGGCATTGAGCGTCATGTACCCGGAGGCCTGCGCTCCAATCATCGACGAGGCGTTCGCGAACCTGTATTTGTTGATGTTCTGCGCTGTCGCGTTGAACGTGTCGTCCCACAGAATGTTCTGCAAGGCTTGCTGGAGACCGCCGCCTTCTGTCCCGCGGATCGGCGAATACCGCTTGCCGTTGCTCGTCGCCGGGGCGTCGCCAGAAATGCCAGTGAGTCCATGATAGCCAGCGCCAGACGCCGTAGTTGGCCCGGCCGTCCTCAAACAGTTGAGCGATCCGCATGCCTCAACATCGGCGACGGTCGAACTGTTTCCGTCCTTGAGTGGCAAGCCTTGGCCGAACCCAAGCGCCGGGAGTAGAAGAAGTGCGAGAAGAAGTTTTTTCATGGTCAAGCTCCTGTGCAATGTGCGCGCACCGTTCCGGTTGCGCCATTCGGGTTGTAAATGTTGAGGTTGAAGCCGGTGCCAGCAACACGGTCAGAGACGGTCGGCACGATTCCAGCAACGGCTATGGTTTCTGGCGTCTGCCCATCCGCCGTGGTTCCGAACATGCTGCATGCAATCACGCTCGACGAACTCACCCAGGCCTGTCCGGTTATTGTGGTCGAGTAGAACAAGCCCATTTCCGTCCCGAGCGACAAGGAAACTTCGACCGTGTTGGCGCTACCGCCCACGCCAGAAACGGTGACGGTCGCGATCCCGGACGCCATCGTGCAGGTGATATTCGCCCCGACGCAGTTGAAAACCCGCGAGCGACCCTGTGAGGCACCCTCTTCGCGCAACTCGAACGTGGACGGATTGGTGACTTGCGCCAAAGACCCGAAAGACGCGACAAGCAGTGCGATGAAAAGCAGTGATTTTGTCAAGTGAACTCCTGAATTGCCAGATTCGACGCCGCTACTGACGCAATGGCGCGAATTTCCGCTGCGCTGAAGAAATTGTCACGCGTCAGATTGAACGTGCCGCCCGGGAAGAGCGTGATCCCGGAGTTCAAGACGGCTGGCGCGCCAAATGCGAGTGAAATCACGTTATCCGACGTGTTCACCAAGACCGCCGCCTTCCTGCTCGCGTTCGCTGCCAGGGCCGCAGCACTGGCAACCCCCACCGCAGCGGCAATCGGAGCAGAAGCCGTCAGAGGATCGAGCGCCTGGACGACTCTCGGCGTGTTCGCGGCCGTAACGCCAGCGCCACCCGTGATCCCAACCTGGCCGGGTATCAGGTCAACGTCGCCGATGTTGTTGTTGCCCGCCGGCAGCGCCGCCGTGATGGCCGCAACCGTGATCGTCTCAAGAGCCGCCAATGCCGCCGCGTCAAGCTCGATTGGCAAGCGCCCGCCGGAAGGTGTGTACTGAGTCAGGTTCACCCCGCCAATCGTGTTGGCCCCAGCCGGGATAGATGGCAGCGTCAGAACATCGACATCCCCGATATTGTTCGTCCCGGCAGGAATTGCAGCGGCAATCGTGGCCGCAACCGGGATGGATGCTTGGTCAGAGGCCAACACAACCGGCGTGCTGGCAACCATGGCCTTCTGCCCGAGCGTGTTGATGCGCGCGGTGAAGGTTGCATCCAACATCAACAGCGACGTGTTCAGGTTCGTCCCTGCATTGGCCGTAACCGTCCCGGACACCGGAACTGGCGTTGCCCTCAATTGCGCATCCGTCAACGGCCCAGTCGCCGTTACCGTTCCAGAAACCGGCACCGCCGACTGATTGCTCGAAATCACCACCGGCAAAGACGCGGCCATCGTCGCTTGCCCCAGAGAACTCGGCATCCTCTCGAACGCCCACTTAACCAACCCCCTCAGCTTCCCGGAAACCGTCCCCGCAACGTCCGTAATCACCGCGGCATTGGTAGTCGCCCCTTCGGCAACATCGGCCCCATCCGCAATCGTTACCGCCCCACCGCCTCCAGCAGCGGTCGTCGTGTTTTGGTCGTACTCCATCGTTGCCGGGTTGAACGCAAACGGCAGGACGTGAAGCTTGCGCGCCGTGTGCATGATCGGCGATGGCTTCATCGTAGACTGCGGAAGCAGTTCTACGTCCAGCGCCGACCCCATGACGAGCGTTTCGAGCATGTCTTTAGACGACCTTCGGCGGCCAGTAACACACAGGCCCAATGCTGCCCTGTGCATTTTGCCAATGAGTGGCCGATTCTTCATCCGCGAACATCGGCACCGAGCTGGCAACGCGAGGCCCGCTCTGGTCCGGAAAGACGGTCAGATTCACGCGCGGCGGCGGGTCGCCTGGCTTGCACTCGTTGGGATCGGCACCACCAAAAAAACCGGTAATCATTGCCGGGTGTGCGGTTTCACCATTCGATTGGACAAAATCTTTACAGATCACAATACGGCCTTTGGTTGGAATCATTGAAAGCTCCTCCTTCGGTTCTGGTTCACTCGAAACAGTGGCCACGTCAGCCGTCGAGCCCGGCATTGACGCGGGTTTTTTTCCTTTTTTGAAGATGTTCATGGTTGGCTCCTGACTCAATGGCGAACAGCGCCAATATCGCGGGTTCCGATGGCATTTCGGAAAAAGTCTGACCACACCGGAACGGTTGCCCCTGAGTCCACCGCGTAGCCGCTGGTGGGCTCCGCGCTGGCCGGTACTGTCCATGGAAAGGCCGTGAAATTCGGGTTCGTCGTGGCGCTGGCGCTGTTGTTGGAGTCGTCGGCACAGGCGCATTGATCGTCTACCACGAGAGGGCTGGTGGCAGACGGTCCATAGGCGATGTTGTTTTTCGCGTCATTGGGCATGGTGCCTCCCACGTTTGTCACGGACGAGAAAAATGTCGCCGCGCGAAACCCGGTCTGCCCGGCGCTGTTCGTCACGACTGAGTTGTGGTGAAACACAATTCCGGCCGGTGCCGGTTCTGCCCCGCCAGCAGACAGAATGGCGTAAAACCCTCCCCACAAAGCGCTCACGCCGCCAGTCAGGTCGCACAGATTGTTGCGAATCGTGACGTTGCGCGCGGAAATACGAATGCACGAATTGGTGATGTTAACTTGAGGGCGAAACCATGTGCGCTCGACGATTACATCCTCGATGCGGCCGTCGTCAGAAGCGTTGACCGGGCGGATGGTCAGGGCGATGCCGCCGTTGACCTCGGAAAGCGGGCCATCGGCGAGCCAGTTGTCTGAGAGCACCGCATAGCGCGAGATCGGATTCGCCGGAGCTGGCACCGGTGGAGCGGCATAGGGCACCGCGCGCAGCGTAACCGCATCCAACAACCCGTTGGTGATCGTGTTATTCGACATGGCAACGTACTGGTAATACTGAAGCCGCACGTTATGGCCGAGCGAGTCCGTGATGCTGTTGCCGTTGATCATGAATCGGGTGCCTAGCCCCATGATCATGCACGAGCCCCCGCCATCATCGAGATTGGAGTCCACCACGGACCAGCTATCCCAGACTCCGTGGCCAGGAACAACCGAGTTGCACACCGAATCGGGCACCGCATTGGTAAACACCGGATCGGCGTAATCGTGGATGTTCATGCGCAGCAGCGTGATGTAGTTCGCGCCGCACCAGAAAACAACCCCGCCGCTGCCCGCGGTTCCGTCTCCGGCCAACTCCAGATCCATGATCCGCCAATTCGAGAACGTCGGTGTTGCGCCGCTCGACAGCACAAACGTAAATCCGGTGCCGGTGCGGTTAATCAAAGGCAGCGCCCCTGTCCCGAATGCGCCGATGGTGCCGCCGGTGGCGCCAACCTCATCAAGCGTTGTCGTCGTGGTTCCGGCCGCCCAGGTATCCCCGCGCCGGAACAACAAGCGCCGGCCATCGATCGCGTAAGTGTGAACCGCGTTCTGGAAGCTCGCGTCAGTGACCTGGCTGGCTCCGGCCGGGCAGCCGGTGAAGTCTCCGGTTGCAGCCTGGCGCACGCAGATCGTGTTCGTTCCCGAGTACACCGTGTTCGGGTCGTTGACGGTGATTGAGCGCGTGGTGTTGGCGGTATTGGTGCCGTTGGTGACCTGGAGCGTGATCGTGCGCGCGCCGGCCGACTCGAACATGTGCCCAGCGACCGGCCCGGTGGCCTCGTTCTTGGAACTGACCCCGGCGCGCGAGCCGCAAGCCCAGAATCCTTCGCCGGCCACCACTGCGCCGCAAGTTCCAGCAGCGCCGCCAACAGAATCGCCAAAGTCCCACCGGTATTCCAAATCGTGGAACGGTTTGGTGATGCCGCTCGCCGTTGTGCCGACCGCATGGCAGAGCACCGACAACGGCGCCGTCCCGCTGACTCGGTTGCACGTAATCGATATGGCAATCGGGCCGCTCGACGTGATGAAGGTGACGTTTTGGGCGCTGGCGACGCCCCCGAACAGCAGTACCGCCAGAAGGAGGAGTTTTCTCATGATCCGTTGCTGATCCGCTCGATCATGTATGCCTCCAGCGTCATCGAATCCGCTCCGTCGGCAAGCTGCGCAGTGATGGCCAGCACGACAGCCCCGGTGTTGGTCTGGATTGCCCCGGTGTTGTGTATCCCAGGCGCCAAACCGCCACCGTTGACGTTCACAGATCGTATCCAGCCGACATTGGAGTTTGTCGCATTGCGATTCATGATGCTCATTTCGATGTAGCACGACAGCGCGCTGACGCAATTCACGGAAGTAAATATCGTCCCGGTCAGTCCGTCCATGCGCACACGTACAGTTTTCGCGTTGGCATTGGCTGTCTGAGACCAATCCATCGAGATCCTGATCGTGTCATTGGCACTCAATGCCGGCAGCGTCGTGCTGGCGATGGTGGTCTCTGCCGTCGTGCCGGTGTGCGAGCTGGCCGCGGCGCCCGCGCGCGCGAGGATGGAGTGCGTCTGCGATCCACCGCCACCGAGTACCGTCGGCGCACCGGAACTGGCGTTGCAAAACTCAAACGCCGAGTCGGTAGTGTCGTACCAGTAGAGCCCCTGCTCGCCGGTACAGTCGTCGTCGTCGACGGCGACGTTGTTGCGGTCGATTTTGCCCGTCAGGATTGGCGTGGCGATGGTTGGTGTCGTGATGCGGGCAACATCCCCGGTGCCGCTCGAATTCAGATCGCAGTCAATGTCCGGCGCGGCCGAGTCGTATGTGCAGATGCGCGTGTTGGTCAGCGTGCCTGACGGCGTGAGATTCGAGGCCGTGATTGTGCTGGATAGCACAAGACTGGTCCCTGTCGCAGCCCCGAGGACCGGCGTTACCATAGTCGGGGTGTTGGCGAACACCAGAGCCCCAGAACCAGTATCGTCGGTGACAATCGCGTCCAGTTCAGCGCTGGTGTCGATATCCGCCGACACGAGCCCGCCGCCGGCGCCGCCGTCGCCCTGCAACGCCCAGGTGTTAACCGCTTGGCAGGCATAGATGCGTTGCCCGGTGGTCGCATCCGTGTCCATGTACAACTCGCCCACGATGCAGGTTGCTGGCAGCGTAATCGAGTTCGGGATTTCAAATATCCCACCTCCGAAGTCGAATTTGCTGGTGACCGTTTTCGTGCCGGTAGCCAAGGACTGCACCCCGGTGAGCGTCACGAAGTCATCATCGGTCGTCGCCGTGTTGATCTCAGCCGCGCTATCCCACTCGGTATCGAGCGTCACGCCGGCGGCCAGGTCGGTGGTCGCCACCGTCGCGCAGGTCGCACCCCCGGACGCGCTGATAGCGCGCACAAATTGATTCGTGCAGGTTTGTCCAGCGTAGATTGTCGGAATTCCGGTCGTCGTGGTGTTGATAAGCAGCCCGGTGCCGAGCGCGCCCAGGGCCGTCTCATTGCTCAACCCGGCTTCGGCCACGGACGTAATGTAGCTGGCAGCCGTGGAAGCGCCGCCTGATGCGTTCACCGCACACACATTTGCCGTGTCAGTGCCGTTTCGAACAATCAGTTCGTTCGCGGCACAAAGGTCTGGGAATTGGGCCAGCGACGAGATTGTGGCGGTTCGCTTCGCCGTGTATTGGGCGAAAGCCGGTGTTGCCAGCAGGCAGATGAAAATTCCAAGCAGCAGTTTTTTCATTTTTTCTTACCTCTTGTACAGCGACATGATGATTACGCAATCGACGGACGACACGAAAGTGATCTGCGTGATGCCGTCGATGTCCCATGCTGCAGGATTCAACTCAGAGGCGGTTCCCGCTGTCACGTCGGCACCCGGGACAGCTGCGCTGGCGCCAGGTTTGGCATAAAAATCGCACGTCGCCGAAAAAATCGCACGCCTGTATCCGGATGGCATCGTGTGCGTCTCGGATACGCCCGCCAGGACGACTCTGGCGTCAATGTATGCGGCAGGCGGCCGGATCTGAGAGGAAAACTGCCCGCTCGCATCTGGCTTGATGTAAAGGGATGCGTCTTGCGCAAACGCTGATTGCGAAAGCCCAACCAGCAGGCAAATCCCGATAAGCAGTCCTTGAAGTTTCTTCACGGTTGGAATTCCTCTTCTCAAGTTTGATCCAAGTGGTTGCTGATGGTGTCAGTACCGTCGCTGTTGCCGCTAAAGAACCCGGACACGTTGGGTCCATCACCAGGGTGATCGTCAATCGCCTTGAGCACAGCCGACTTCTGCCCGGCCGTCATCTTCGACAGGCCCATGTACATATCGCACTGGATCGAAGCCGCCTCTCGCGCTTCATCCTTGTTGCCGTTCACGCGAATTTTCCAGTCCATGCTTTTCTCCAATTCAACAAACGCAGGGCGAAAAAAAGGATCGAGCCACTTTACCTGTGGTGATCGATCCCAATGATGGAGCTTTGAATGTTTTGAGCCAGTCAATTGCGCATGACGTACAACCAAGTTCGGTTGCTGCGGAAAACCAGCGGGAAGACCGGATCAAGACAAAACAGTATCCGAATGAGGGCATCCATTTCGTCAGGCGGAGACCACGGCCTGAACAATCGCCTCTGATTTTGTTCCATGTGAAACATCCCCTGCATTCAGGATATCCCAGAATAGCTTTGCGCGAAAGAATGCCTGCAAACCACCCAAGGCGGTGTTTCGCACTCGCATGAACTTTTAACGAAATTGATCCCGGCGACTGCCGGCAAGGACTCGCTCCTGAATTCTCTTGACTTCGATGGCTCAGGTTTTCGCAACACAATGCACGTTGCAAAGTGGCTGGTGCCAGAGATATCAACAGGCGTCCACTTCCCAGAACGGGTTTTCTCGAACCTGATTTCCTTCCCACATCGCTTACAGGTCGCCATATGCGCCACGCTATCTCGGATACCAGTGTCTTTGAATTTAAGATTTGTAGTTGATCTTGAACTTCTTCTAGAGGTACTGACTGAGGTTCATTCTCTAGGTTGGTTCTTTGGTGGGCAGACCTAGCGCTAGGCCAGGCTGCCTTCACACGCATCGTTCCCCGGAGCCGCGTGACCCGACAGCCTTTCGTGTCCCAGGGTGCTATCTTCGCTGCCCCGTCCGGCTCTTCCACACTTAGCCTACCAGTGCCGGTACTAGCCCCAAGCCCTGTTGTCTTCCCTACCAACTTGGGGTGGACCGGAAATGAAAAACCCCTACGGCTGGGTTTCGGGCTGCTTGAGTGAAGGACAGGTACCAACAAGACCTGGCGCAACACCGAAGCCCATGCGTAGGGGTTCAGGTTGGATAGTTCACTTCCTTCACGAAGCGGCCCGGATTCATTCACGGACGGGCGAACTCTACTCAAGCCTTTTCTCGGTGTCAAGCAGTTCATGCAAATGCACGGATTTTTCTTGCACTTCTGGCAAAGAAGGCAATGACCACCTGGATGGGACCCATTTGTGTACTTTTTTGGGATACCTCCCCTGATATGGGACCCATTTCGGAAAAAAATTCTGGAAAATAGGGGTGAAACGTGTACAGGGCACACCTCCCCTGTCTTGGATGGGACCCTACTTGCCATGATGTGACCCCCACCCATCACGCGCCACCCTCGACCATCTGCGCCATATCACCAGTACGCGGCACGAGCGGCAGGCCAGACCTGCGGGACGTGCCGATCATCGATGCCGCATTGCACGGCATGCAGGTATCGCCCGGTGTGTGTGCATGCTGATCGGCCGGCCTGATCGAGCACGGGCACGGCTGATCGAGCTCGCACCGCCTGACATCGACCGGACAAACCCGGCACTCTGTCGCCTTTTGTGGTGCTCGAATAGGCGTAATGCGTATTTGCATCATGCGGCAATCGCCCGCGCTGCCGGTTCGAGAGTCTTTCTGCCGGTCGCTTGGGCTTCCTCGGTATAGGTGCGGATGCGCTCTTCGAGCGGCGTCGCATCGACCGGGCGCGGGCCGTCCTTGCTGCCGGCAGTCCGGGTGCCGAGGGCGGTTCGGTTTTGCGGATTGGTGACGCTCAACGAGGTCTCGAGGCCGTAGGACAGGCGCTCCAACGGGATAGCGTCTTTGAGTGCGCCTGAGAGTTTTCGCACGATGTCGGCGCGACTACCGATGTCCATAACTCGGCGCACGGCTTCGCGCGCTTTGGCACGCGCCTGGTCTCGCGCATTCGCTGACACGGTTTCGCCGGCGTCGAGCATGAGAAGGTCTTCGAGCAGGCTTTTAAGGCCTCGCGCATCTTTTGCGACCGCGTTTGTGGTGCGCAGCTCTCCGAACAGTTCGCCGATGAGTGAGCGCAGCGCTTTTAATTCGGTGCGGTGCTGGATGATTATCGCCATCTGACCGGATGCTGCGGCCCGGACAATTTCGGAATCAGACATTTCCGGGGATTGTGCGCTCGCGG